>JAWOIH010000333.1:0-7856 GCA_046484725.1 Candidatus Desulfacyla sp.
TGAGTACCCATTGGTTCAATGTAATCCGTCCACCCGTCATGTGGCCAATTGCCGTTAAAATCCTGGACATAGACATCCTCGGCATGGGCATTGATTCCGAAGAGCACCATGGTCAAAATGGAGAACCGAACCAAGGCAATTTGCATTCGCTGCATTCTACGTCTCCTTCGAACAGTTGGGTGGAATGAAGAGAGCTTGGATGAGAGTAAGAATAGAGACTTGCAGTTCGCAGGTCAAGCTGGAATCCGTTTCAGATGTCGGCCCTCAACCATCCCGCCCTTGCCGACCGGATGGATATCCAGCGTGCCGGCGCCGTGTGGTGAGCGGTTCTCGGACCAGGAGGGGGTCTCGTCGATATATTCCTGTACCGTCTTTTTTTCGGATCTTCCAGTCACATCCGTTTTGGCGAGGGTTTCATCGGGATCTGCATCGAGCATCCGCTCGGCCAGAATCGACAACGTCATTCTGTGCACTCCTTTAAAATCGATACAGATCACTGCGGACCCCGACTAATTTTGTGGCCGTCGGCGCCGGCCATTGCCAGGAACGGAGAACAGAGACGCCGAGGGGATCGGCGTCCGGTATTCAGGGATGGAGTCTAGATGAGCCGTGTCATAATATCAAGTTCATCTTTTGAACCTCGTGGATGTCACTACCTCTTCCACCATTTCCCCCTATCCTGACATGAACCGTCTGAGACCCCTGCCCCCACCATAATGATTGCAGCATGTCAGGCCTCTGAAAATATGGCAAAAGGCCCCCTGCAGGGCCCAACCTTCGATGGACTCGTTATCACAAGGCTGATACAAATCCTTTGACAGATCACAGGCCGTTTGCTAAGGAGAAAATCCTCAAGAAGGCTCATTGATGTACTAAGCAGTGCCTGAACGAAAACCCGGTTCAGGGAAAATTGGGAATTGAGGAATTGCGAATTTTGAATCGGTGTAATAAAGTTTAAATTAATAAAAGCAATTTTTCTATTCGACCCCTTTTGAATTTCCGGGTTTCCGTTCAACCACCCAATAGCTCCCGATGGGCGAAGGGGTTTTCATGGAACAATGCGCCTCCGGGATGGAATCCGGCGGGCAGAAATACAGCCCTGAGTCTTTGAACCCGTGAACGTCAGTCATGAACAAACAGGTGCATCACCCCATGGAGCGAAAATAATGATATCCCTTTTCATCCGACGGTCGCTTACCCGCCTGGCCATTGTCGCTGTCATTGCTGCCTTTGCCCTCAGCCTTTTCCAGGCCGCAGAATGCCGGGCCGCCTCGCGCCGGGATGCATTGCCCTCCTGGCAGGGGGATGTCAGGGATATCCTTGTGGATTTCATCTTTGATGTATCCACGTTTGGGGACAAGGATTTCATACCCGGACGGGATCGTCTTGCCGTGTTTGATATGGATGGAACGCTTCTCTCCGAAAAGCCGCTCTACTTTGTGCTGGATGCGACCATCCACTATCTGATTGAGTATGCATCCGAGGTGTCGGCAAAGGGACCGGAGTACAAGGCCCTCTGCGATGCAGCCATGAGCCGTGATTTGGAATACCTGCGAAAAGATCTTGACAAAACATTCAGTCTCGCGTTTGAGGGAAGAACCTTTGACTTTTTCAGGGACTATTGTCTCAATGTGTTTGAGACAGCCGTCAACCCTGTGAAAAAGAGGCCACTCAGGGAACTGGTCTACAAACCGATGATTGAACTCATTGACCTGTTGCACGAACGGGGCTTCAGCGTCTACGTGGTTTCAGGCGCCCTCCAATTCGCCGTCATGGCGATCTCGGAGGAATACCTGCACGTGGATCAGAGCCGCTGTATCGGGTCCATGGTGGAGGCCAGGGCTGAAAAGATCGGGGACAAAACCGTTTTCATCCGGGGCAAGATCAGGCCCCCGGTGAATCTTGACAGTGGAAAGTCAATCCGGATCAAGATGCGGACAGGGCGGGCGCCAGTCCTGGCCTTTGGCAATTCCGACGGCGACATTCGGATGCTGGAATTTACGGCAACCTCTCCTTACCGTCACCTCGCCTTTGTTGTGGATCACGACGACCCGCGCGAATTCGTGTACCGCAAAAACGAACTCCTGGGACAGGCCCGAGCCCAGGGATGGACCATTATCAGCATAAAAGACCATTTCAAGACGATCTTTGAAGAACCCCGGAGGGCGAGTGGAGTGGTCGGGTCGGGAAATTGGAAATTCGGGGCGGAGCAGGCAAGGGGAAGGATCATATGTGATAACGAACACGGCGATCCAGCTCTGGGCCAGAGTTTAGGGTTGGGGAAACCTCGATAGTCGATGAAACCTAAGGGCTCAGTTCGATTTAAACATCATTGCGTCTTGCGTAGGGGTTACAAACAAAGGCTCTAAACTATCACCCATGAGCTATCCGCTATCCGCTCCTACCCGTTGCGGGCAACGCCTGCATTAGCTGGCTGGATGCAGTAGCTCCTTCCTGTGGCGGGGGATTTCTCCCTCCACCATGTAGATCACCTCCTCGGCGATGTTGGTGGCATGGTCGGCGATCCGTTCAAGATGACGGGCGATGAAGAGGAGATTGATGAGATATCCTACCCGATCGGGCTGGGCCTTGATCACTTCCTTGATCTTGTCGTAGATATCCCGGTTGATGTCGTCCACCTCGTCATCGGAGAGACACACCTTATAGGCCAGATCCGCATCTAAACTCACCAGTGCATCCAGGCTGTTGTGCAGCATGGCCTCTGTTTTTTCGGCCATGGCGCCGTATTCGAAGGGGACGGTCACGGGGGCCCTTCTGGCAATGTTTTCCACGCGCTCTGCGATATTGACGGCCTCGTCGCCCACCCTTTCCAGGTCATTGTTGATCTTGATGGCCGCGCTGATAAAACGCAGGTCCACTGCCACCGGCTGGTGCAGGGCCAGAATTTTAAGGCATTCCTCTTCCACCTCCACCTCGGCCTCATCGATTTCCGTATCGGATTCGATAATCTGCCGAGCCAGTTCGCCGTTCCTGTTCTCAAACGCCTCAATGGCCATTCGGACCCGTTCCTCGGCCATGGCGCCGAGAGAAAGGATCTTCTTTTTCAGGCGCTCCAACTCTCTTTGTAAATGCCGTTTCATAGGCCTTTCCTCATTCGTGTGCCTCACTGGGTTAACCAAATCGGCCGGTAATATAATCAGACGTCTGCTTTAGCCTGGGTCGGGTAAAGAGGGTTTCGGTCCGGTCTACCTCGATCAACTCGCCCAAATAGAAAAAGGCGGTTACGTCCGAAACCCTTGCGGCCTGTTGCATGTTGTGGGTGACGATAATAATCGTATACGACGCTTTCAATTCGTGGATGAGTTCCTCGATCTTCAGGGTGGCGATCGGGTCCAGGGCCGATGCAGGCTCGTCCATGAGCAAGACCTCCGGTTCCACGGCCATGGCCCGGGCAATGCAAAGGCGCTGCTGCTGTCCGCCGGACAGTCCCAGTGCCGAATCGTGAAGACGATCTTTGACCTCATCCCACAGGGCCGCCTGTTTAAGGCTGGTCTCCACCCTTTCTGTCAGAACATCCTTGCTCTTTACGCCATTCACCCGCAGGCCATAGGCCACATTCTCAAAAATAGTCTTGGGAAAGGGATTCGGTTTTTGAAAGACCATGCCCACATGACGACGGAGCGTCACCACGTCCACGCTCGGATCGTAGATATTGTCGCCGTCAAGGAAGACCTTGCCCTCGGCCCTGGTGTAAGGGATCAGATCGTTCATCCGGTTGAGGCAGCGCAACAGGGTGCTTTTTCCGCACCCCGACGGCCCGATGAGGGCGGTTACCTGGTTCTCGTGAAAGTCCAGGGTGATCCCGGAAAGGGCCTGGGACTCGCCGTAATAGAAGTCCAGGTTCTGTGTCGACATTTTGGGTGAATTTTTCATAACTGTTCCAAATTAAAACCGTTGGGTGCAAGGCATTCGGGTCAGAGGGGCCCCACTTCAAACGACACCGCTCATCGCCTCCTCCTGAGCCGGGACCGGTAGACAATCGCAATCAGGTTCAGACCGAGCACCAGGACAATGAGCACCAGGGCCGTTCCATACTGAAGGGGACGTGTGGCCTCGATCTCCGTGCCTGCCGTTGCCAGCACATAGATGTGATACGGCAGCGCCATGATCTCATCAAAGATAGAGGTCGGGAGTGATGGGGTGTAAAACACCGCGGCCGTGAACATGATGGGTGCGGTTTCACCGGCCGCCCTGCTGATCCCTAAAATGGTTCCGGTGAGGATGCCGGGCAGGGCCGTCGGCAGAACGACCCGGTAGATGGTCTGCCATTTAGTGGCGCCAAGGCCTAAAGACGCCTCCCTGTATGTGTCCGGAACGGCCCGCAGGGCCTCTTCCGTGGACCCGATAATGACCGGCAGGGTGAGGGCGCCCAGGGTCAGGGCCCCCGCAACGATGCTGACGCCCATATTTAAATATACCACAAAAAATGCCAACCCGAAGAGTCCGAAAACCACCGACGGGACCCCGGCGAGGTTATTGATGCCCAGCCGGATGATGCGGACAACCCGGCCGGGACGGGCATATTCGTTCAGATAGATGGCCGACGCAACGCCGATGGGGAGGGCAACCAGAATGGCGCCGACGCTGAGACAAAGGGTCCCGACGATGCAGGGGAGAATGCCCCCCTTGGTCATGGAATCGATCGGGGGCTGGGTCAGGAACGTCCAGTTGATGGCCCGCCATCCCCTTGCCACGAGGAAGTAAACCACCAGCAACAGGGCGGCCCCGTTAATGGCGGCCGAGACCCTGAAAAGGCCGAACATCACGCCCTGGACCGCCTTTCTGCGGGGCTGCACTCCACCACTGCGATTGATCCCGTTCATCCGTTGATCCTGTGATTACTTGTTACTGGTTACTGGTTGCTCGTTGCTGGTTGCTGGTTGGGTCTAACCCTCTTACCTTCTTACCCTCTTACCTTCTTACCCTCTTACCTTCTCCCCCTTGCTCGTTGCTCCCTGCTCCCTGCCCCCTGCTCCTCACGCCCTGGGCCTAAAGCCTCCTGCCTCACACCTCAGAGCGTCGCCGCCCCCACCTGCCGGTATCGGTGGGAAATCTGCTCGGCAATGATGTTGAAGGCCAATGTGAATAAGAACAATATGATGGCCGTGGCGAAAAGGGCATAGTAATGCTCCCCTTGAAAAGGGGCCTCCCCCATCTCCGCCGCGATACTTGCGGGCATGGGCCTCACCGGGTCAAAGAGAGAGGTAGGTATCATGGCAGCCCCGCCTGCGACCATCAACACCACCATGGTCTCTCCCATGGCCCGTGACATCCCCAGGATAACAGCGGTGGTGATCCCGGAAATGGCGGCCGGGAAGATCACCCGTGCGATGGTTTCCCAGTGAGTGGCGCCCAGGGCCAGAGATGCCTCCTTGAGTTCCACGGGGACGCCGAAAATAGCATCCTCCGAGAGGCTGCAGATCGTTGGGATGGACATAAACGCCAGCATCAAAGATGCGTTGAAAAGATTCAGTCCCGTTGGGATGTTCAGCACCTGCTGCAGAAATGGCGCCACAATGACCATGCCAAAAAATCCGATAACCACCGAGGGGAGCGCAGCCAGCAGTTCCACAATCGGCTTGACCCACTCGCGCACCCGTGGAGATGCCCTCTCTGCAAGATAGAGGGCGGTCAACACCCCTAACGGTATGGAAATCATCGAGGAGACCAATGTGACGGCAAGGGATGCCACAATCAGCGGAAAAATGCCAAAGTCCGCTGGGTCATCGGTGGGATACCATTCTGTGCCGAATATGAAGTCTGCAACCGATACCTCTTTAAAGATGGGAATTCCCTCCAAAAAGAGGAAGAGGGCGATCAGGAAGAGTGTGGTGATAGAAGCCAGGGCCACGCCAAAAAAGAAAAATCGAATGACCCGTTCCGTGTTTCGCCGGCCTTTTCCTGTTCTCGTGTTTTTTGCCATTTACTCGATCCTTCATTCGTCCCGTCCGTCCGCCAATTTCGATGATTTCCGCAGATGGTTTGCCTTCTAATGGATTTTAGGCCCGTGGGATCCGTCCGGAGTATCCCACGGGTCTGCCCGGTTTACAACCGCGAATCAAAAAAGGGGCACATATCCTGACTCTTCAACATATTTCTGTCCCTTGGTTGGGTTCAGGACAAAGTTGATAAAATTGAGCACATCCCCCTTCGGCCATCCCGGCGTGAACATGAAGAGGGGCCTGCTGATCGGAAACGTCCCGTTCAGGGTCGTGGTCTTTGACCCCTCAACCCGGTTTACCGTCAGGGCCTTGACGTCTTTGTTTACATATCCGAGGCCGATATAACCGATGGCGTTCGGGTTTTTCGCTACCGCCTGACAAATCGCACCATTGGAGGCCTGAAGAAGGGCGCCCGGGAACACCCGCTCCTTTTGCAGGACCTTTTCGTGCCATACCTCATAGGTACCTGAAGAGGTGTCCCGGGAGATGACGACCACCGGCTTGTCAGGCCCGCCGATCTCCTTCCAGTTCTGGATTTTTCCCATATAGATGTCCTTGAGCTGGGCCAGGGTGATGTTGACGATGGAATTGCTGGGATGGACCACAGGCACGATGCAGTCATAAGCAACCGCAAATGGGACCGGATAGATCCCGTTTTTGACGGCCAGGTCGACCTCCTTCTGCTTGATGAACCGGGAGCTGTCTGCAATGTCGGTCGAGCCGTCGACCAGGGCCTTGATCCCATTGCCGGACCCGCCGCCTGAAATGGATATCTTGACATCCGGGTTTTGTTTCATGTACGCCTCAGCGGCTTTCTGTGCAATGGGAAGCACGGTCGTCGATCCCTTGATCACAATGTTTCCCGCCCACGCCATATTTGCCGCAAAAAGTCCTGCCACAAGACACGCTGCGATTCCAATACCTTTAATTCTCATTTTTTCCTCCAATGAATTGAAAGTGTTATAAAGAAGGTCCACCTAATCCCGGGCGAACCATCCGCCTCAAGTTTGCTCCCGTTTACCATAGTCCTGAATTGTTAGATTTTTGTTAGGGTCCCGTTAGCCTTCCGTTAAGAAGTCCGTTCAACACCTCCTTTCCTTAGTTGATAGCGATGGTTCGGGCCCGCGACCCCGTGTGGAGCGTATGCCTGAATACACGGCCCGATGCGCGATGCAAATTCACGTGATCTGCAACATAGGAGGGGTTTATTAGGAAAGAATTTGATGCATATTAGGATTCGGTGAGCCGCCCCAAGCCACTCCCCGCAAGCCTGATCCTTGTCCGTAGTGACGCCGTCGGGTGTTTGTCGGCCGCTCTCGGGCCATCCCTTCACGGGCACACT
The DNA here is from genome assembly GCA_046484725.1 of Candidatus Desulfacyla sp. Classification (GTDB taxonomy): domain Bacteria; phylum Desulfobacterota; class DSM-4660; order Desulfatiglandales; family Desulfatiglandaceae; genus AUK324. The sequence continues at coordinate 7,306 of JAWOIH010000333.1, forward strand.
ACAAACCCCACCCGAAGAATCAGCGGGAAGGGCTTCGGCCGTGAACGCTTATGACGGCAGAAACCTAATCCCAGGCTAATACATTTCTAATACCCGTGGGTTCAACTGTGGATGGATATCAATGGCGCCTGTCTCCCAAGAGGCATGAAGCGGGTATATGATTCAACATATTGATATATCAGAATTAAAAATATTGATTCGGGAAAACGGGGAGAGCCTGGCTTGTACACCCTGACTTGTACACATTGATACAATTTCAGAGAAACCTATTTGCCCGCAATAAACACAGCTGGACTTCTTTTCAGAGGCGATCGCATGGCAAACGGAAGGATACTGATTGTGGAGGATGACGAGGACCTGGTCTGTATGCTGGAATACAACCTCAGCAGGAAGGGGTACCTCACAATGAGCGCATTGAACGGTCCGTCGGCCTGTAGATTGGGCGATAGCCTTGCCATAGGGTGCTAGAGTCGATCTGGCCGTTGGTCATCTCCTGTAGCATCTTCTCGACCGTCTCCGTGCGATCATAGGGCACGAGGATCTCCAGTTCG
>JAWOIH010000030.1:0-5365 GCA_046484725.1 Candidatus Desulfacyla sp.
GCCGCACCACCGGGTTCAATGCGGACAAGTTGAGCGTGGATTTCTGGCGAAACGCCTATACGCTCAACTACGAAACCCTCAAATACCCGGATGGATCGCTGCCATCACTGACCGAGCCGTCGGTGAGCCAGTGGATACCCTCGACGCCGTAGAATGAGGGGCCTGGCGGCGATCTAACGCGAGAACTGCGACGGATAGCCTGTCCGAATGCCGTCTGGGGCGTTGTTTTGTGTCATTTTAACCACATATCAAGAGAGAAAGCAAATTCCAGATGATTCATGATGTGATGAAAGCGCTATTGGTTTTTTCTTTAATGGCGGGGCTATCCATTCTGCCGAGATCGGCCGACTGCACAGAACACTACGACGGCTTGTACTTTGTTTACCCAAACGAAGACAACAAAATGTGGGTTCTCTTTGAGACCGAAAGTAAGAGCAATGGGACGTCCTTAAGTAATCAAATAACTTGACATGGAATGTGTGTGATGGTACCGATGGTCCATGCCGAGAGTCGCACGCTTAGATATCCCCGGTCTTCTTTCCCGCGACCCGCGGGATCATGATCCGGGGGATAGAAAGACGAAAAATCTTCAGGGACGATGGTGATCGTGAAGATTTTATCGAACGGCTTTCCGATCTTCTGCCGGAGACCCTGACCCAATGCTACGCGTGGTCGTTTTTATCGAACCATGCCCATTTCTTGTTTCGAAGCGGCCCACAGGGGATTGCCACCCTGATGAGGAGACTGCTCACCGGCTATGCCATCTCTTTCAACCGGCGATATCGACGCCACGGCCAGCTTTTCCAAAACAGATACAAGTCCGTGATATGCCAGGAAGCCCCCTATTTGCGGGAATTGGTGAGGTACATCCATCTCAACCCGTTGAGGGCCGGGATGGTATCTGACTTGGCGGAGCTGGATGGGTATCCCTATTGCGGGCACAGCGCCTTGCTGGGAATAAGGAAGAGGGCATGGCAGGAGACCCGATATGTCCTGGCATTTTTTGGAAAGCGCCTCCCAGAGGCGCGGCGGGCATATCGGGGGTTTGTTGAAAAAGGGATTGCCATGGGAAGGCGTCCCGAGTTGGTGGGGGGCGGGTTGATCAGGAGCCTCGGAGGATGGGATGAAGTCAGAAAGATGAGACTTTCCGGCCATGACCGGCTCAAAAGCGACCAACGGATTCTGGGAGACGGCGATTTTGTAAGGGAGGTTCTCTCGGACGGAGAGGAGGTTTTTTCCCGTCGATATCGACTGAAAAGCCGGGGTCTCGATTTTGAGGAGGTTTTGCAGAGGGTGGCCGCGCTGTTTCACCTGGAAGTAGATTACATCGTCGCGAAAGGGAGGCAGAGGGACCGGGTGGGCGCCAGAGATCTGTTGTGTTATGGGTGTGCTGTTGAGCTGGGGATGACCATGGCAGAGCTGGCAAGGAGGCTGGACCTGACGCTCGCAGCGGTGAGCTATGCCGTCAAGAGAGGGGAGAAAACCGCAAGGGAAATGGGTTGGCGTCTGGGGGAATAGGTTAGTTAATTATTTAAGGACGTCCCCCACGTCCCACTGCAGGGCAGGCGCATAGGGGACTTTCACCCCATAAGTTCACGCCCCCCGGTTAACCGGGATCTTCGACATGCCGGTCAGAGATCCCGTATACGGGGCGTACCACCAGTGGGTTCAGCCGTCATCGCGTATAGGCAAGCAAGCTTGCCTATACGCGAGCGGCTGATACGCGGCGATTATGCAAAAGGGATATATATGTATGAAACGATGTGATTGGGCTAATTCAAACCACTTGGAACATTATCATGATGAAGAATGGGGTGTGCCAATACATGATGACCGAAAACATTTTGAAATGCTGATATTGGAGGGTACTCAGGCCGGATTGAGTTGGGAAACAGTGTTACGCAAAAGGGAGGCATATCGTAAGGTGTTCAAGGGATTTGATCCTGAAAAGGTAGCCCGTATGACTGATGGTGAACTCGAAGAACAGTTGAAAAATCCCGGGATTATTCGCAATCGCCTTAAGGTGTTTGCCACGAGAAAGAACGCAATTGTGTTCATAAATATACAGAAAGAATTCGGCAGTTTTGATGCTTTTGTTTGGGAGGTTGTGGGTGGAAAACCGATAAATGGCAAACGAGAGACGATCGAGGATGTTCCTGCAAAAACAGCCGAGAGCGAAGCATTTTCCAAAGACCTTAAAAAAAGAGGGATGTCCTTCGTTGGTTCAACCATCATATATGCATATATGCAGGCAGTTGGTCTTGTGAATGATCATTTAGTTTCGTGTTTTAGATACCCTGAAGTAAAGAATTTCCGATAATCATGCATAACAAGGCTTTTGCAGCGGAGCGCCGTAAAAAACGACGCCCGCTGAAAAGCAGTGTTATGCCAAAAAAGAGAAATAGTATGGATAACATTAGGTCCGGCAGGTTTGAGTTCCCAGCTCAATATTACAAATTCCATAAGGATCAGGTCTTTAATTTCCAGCTCAACAGATGGTATTCCCTTGGCTATGCCAGACTTGAAGACATGCAGGAAGCCGGTCAGAAAATAGCGTCCTTTGATGACTGGAAGACCGAGATGATCGGGCTTGGAGAAAAGGCGGTCGCTGAAGAACGCTTTGTTAATGCCGCCTTTTATTTCAGGGCGGCTGAGTTTTATATTCTGACGGACAACGCCGAAAAAAATGCGCTGTATGATAAATTCAAAGATTGCTTCGATAAGGCCTTTGGAAAGGACGGAATAGAACGATCAGATGTCCCATACGGAGATAGCTTTCTGCCGGCAATGCGCGTACCCGCAAAAAGCCATCCGAAAAAAGGCACAATCGTCCTCCATGGCGGATTCGATTCATTCATTGAGGAATTCTACTCAATGATGGTGGTTTTTTCGGAACACGGTTATGACGTTGTCGGCTTTGAAGGCCCCGGCCAAGGAGCGGCCCGCAGGAGGTATGGGATCGCCTTTGACTATGAATGGGAAAAGCCCGCTAAAGCCATATTGGATTATTTCGATCTCGACGCGGTAACGTGGCTCGGAATATCGATGGGAGGTTACCTTTGTTTTAGAGCCGCAGCATTTGAACCGCGTATAGCCCGCGTAATCGCATCAAGCGTCGCCTTCGACTATGCCAAGTTCCATAATGTTGTTACGGAAAAGGTGGGGAAATTTTTCTTTACGCGCCTGAGAAAGGTATCGAACTACAAGATGAAGAAGATGATTGAGCGTGGCGGAATGCCTGCGTGGATGATCGGCAATTTGATGTATATCGCCAATGCAAAGGAGCCGATAGAAGCGACCGATTTGATGCTAAATCTCAATGCAAACAACCTTCATTCCGATCTGGTGAAACAAGATGTACTGATTCTCACAGGAAAAGACGATCATTTCGTCCCGTTTAAGATGCATGACATGCAGGTGCAGGCACTGACAAGTGCCAAATCAGTAACCGCCAGGGTCTTCACAAAAGAGGATCAGGCCCATAATCATTGTCAGATCGGGAACATAGGTCTTGCCCTTGACGTCATGCTGAATTGGATTGAAGTAGTTTCATCGACACAAATGAAGGACGGCATAACGATGTAATTCGGCCGACTCTTTACACGCGCGGCTGATCACCGGCAGGGACATCCTTAACATTCTAAGTGTGTAAAAAACGTTTACTGTTGCCCTTTGCCGAAATATGAAATATATGGAGACAACGGCAGACCCGATGACCGGTAGTCTTACCGATAAGGTGAAAGAGAAGATAGACACGCCGGATGCGCGGCGCGTACCCATAGCAAGAGGGTGGGAATTGCAGAGCCGGTTTCCGGCAACATTCGACACCTGCAAGAGGATGGATCGATTCACTGTGATCATTACGGACGGCACGGTGGAACGGATCCTGAGGAAACACGGGATCGAGGAATGAGTCAACGAACTGCCTCAATAATGATGTGAACCTGATGCTGGAAAACACTTTGATCGATTGGTGTTTGGAACACCCCAGGCCGCCGGGCATAGACGTTATCCTCTGGAGAGGTCATAAAATATAACAATGGAACCTCGATTGACTGTCCAATTGACGTTAAAGGCCTATGAGGCCCTTCTCCCTGTGGCCACCGGCTTTGTGGAAAAGAGCGCGCTGGCATTGGGGCTGGATCAAAAGGAGGCTCTGGCCCTGACCGTGGCCACAGAAGAGGTTTTTCTCTATCTCTGCGATATCTCAGCACCGGGAACAAGAGTGGACATCCAATGTCGTTCCGCCGGCTACTGCGTACAGGCGGGATTTCATTTTGAGGCCGCCGGTTTTCAGATGAAGGCCTTTAATCTTACGGCAGTCCCCTCCTTTGAGGACGATAGAGCTATCCGGGAGACAGGGCTCCTTATCGCCTCCCGACTCGTGGATCGCTTCAATTTGAAACACGTCGGAAAGCGTCTTTTTTTGACCCTCATCAAGGATAAGGCCTATCCTGAGACAAGCGGTCTGGATCTGCCTGCACCCGTGCCCATTCGCCGGTTTTCCATCCGGCGACCCGACGGGGAGGAGATCAAGATCGCTGTACGGATGATCAGGCAATATTGCCGGGATGCCATCGCCCCTCCGTCCGCCGGGTTTCCGGGAAAAATGGCGGATATGTTTGCCATCGGCGAGGTAGATGCCGCCCTTGCCACGGATACGGCCGGGCGTATCGGGGCCGTCCTTTTTTGGACCCGGGATGCCTCAGATGTCTTGGAGTCCTTTGGTCCCTATGTCTTTCATCCCGAATCAGATCCGGAAATGGCCGTTGCCCTTCTGGACCGCTGTATGGAAGAGATCGCCCGGTCCGGGGCCGTAGGCTTGATCAACCGGTATCCGGGGACCGGTCTCCCCCCTGAGTATTTCGAATCCCTCGGCTCCTTGACGTTATGCAGGGGAGATGGGACCTGCACGAATGTTGAGGCGTCCTATCGACATTTAGGCGAGGATAAGGGCATGACTGTCTGGGCCCACGCGGATCTGATCCCGTTTCTCGAGGCCCAGTACCAAAAGCTCATCTTGCCCCGGGAGATCCGACAGGTAATGGCCGAGGGGGAGAAGCGGGCCCCTTTCTCGGTGCTCTCTGTCGAGATGGACCGGTTTCGACATTGGACAATTCTACGGCCTCTTGATTACGGCGAGGACCATGATAAGGTCCTGGAAGACCATGTCCGCATGCTGGAGAAAGAGGGCTTTCGTGCCATTTTCTTTGAGATGGATCTGAAGCACGCCTGGCAGGCCCATTTCACCCCGGGCCTTCTCAGGAACGGTTTTGACCCCAGACTCGTCCTCCCCCACGGCGGGAGAGGTGACCTGGTCGTGTTTCAACATCGGGTGGACGGCCAGGCATGACCCCATTCTCTC
>JAWOIH010000100.1:0-15718 GCA_046484725.1 Candidatus Desulfacyla sp.
CCTATCGGTTTTTCCCCTCTTCTTTCAGGGAAAACCGCCACCTGCAGAACATGTCTTCAGGATGGGGATCCGGGGGCGCAAACAGACATTCGACCTGAATCCGATCATCGACTGCGCGGGCAAATCCTTCAAACTCTCCCCGATGCATCTCCTTGCACACAAACTCCCCCAGCCCCCTCTTGAGCCGGGCCTCCTGGGTCGGGCAGGATTGAACCGATATGATCACCTCGTTTTCCGAGGCTTCGATGTCATACCCCACCAGGATGCACCAGGGAAACAGCCTCAAGGCCTTTACAAACCCTTCCAGGCCCTTTTCCCGGATATCAAATCTGGGCACAAGGTCCTTTGCCGCCATGCCGGCCACCCGTCCCCAGACCTGTTCATTGAGGCGTTCAGCCGTCCGTTGGTCAAAGCGCTCGGCCACATGAATAAACCAGAAGGCGTCCATCACCCGGTAGTGCCACAGGAGAAACTCAATATATTTTCTGAGTTCAGGGGCCTCCATGTCCTCAAAAATCTTAAGGTCCATATCTCCTCCGAATAGGATTTGTGATGGTCGACATATGGTTGTCGATTGAATAACAGTTTGGAAACGGGCTGACCCCAAAGACATCTGCTTCAAGTGCGCAGATGGGTTAAGGCGGTTGACGCTTCGTTTCAGTTCCAGTGCCCATTTACAGGTCGATCATGCCGGTCGGGGCAAGCAAGGACGGCAGGATGCCCCTGATCGCCAGGTGCCATGCCCGTCCCACACCTGCCAGGGCAGCATCAAAATCCCGTTTGGTTCGGACCAGATCGGACATAAGGACCCGCTTCAGCAAAAGCATTTTCAAAAGATGGAAAGGGCGCACACGCGCCTTCTGATCGATGGAGTCGAAGAGATCGTGGGGAATCGAACACGAGGCCGGATCACTCACGGCCCGAAAGGCAAGAAAGGGGAGCCCCGCGTTCCCGGCGGCCGCGGCAACGGCCGCACTCTCCATGTCCACGGCCAGTGCCCGGGTCTTTGCGAAGAGCGCCTGTTTCTCCCCTGCCGAAAGGACCGGCCTTTGAACGGTAATGATGGGGCCGCGATATGCAGGGAGCCTTCTGTCCATGAGCGCCCCATACGCCATGTCCACACATGCCGAACTCACTTTCCGCGTCTCTTTTATTGGATTGCCGTCGTCTTGAATCACCGAGTCGGCAAGAACCAGGTCTCCAGGCGCAAGGTCCGGAGAGAGCCCCCCTGAGACCCCTGAAACAGCCAATCCGGACACCCCTTCGCCGATCAGCCACCTGGAGGCCGTTGAGGCGTTTTTCGACCCCATGCCTGAGCGCGCAACGATCAGATGGGTGCTGTCAGTGAGGCGGGAACGCCGGAAGAGACACCCCTCGGCCTGCTGCCATCGGCCGTGCCCGATCAGGGCCCTTGCCTCGGCGCCCAGCGCGACGACCAGGCCGATGGCCGGATTCATGATTTGATTTTTGCGGAAAGGGAAAAACCGGCCGGAGACGCAAGGCTCACCTCTTCCTGCCGGGTGGCCCTCCCGGTACGAAGTCTCCGGTATTCGCTCAGGGCCCAGAGAGGGAAAAACTGAGCGTAGCCGTGGTATCGCAGATAAAAGACATTGGGGAAACCGGTGCCGGTGAAGATCTGCTCATCCCAGCGGCCATCGCCGTCCTGATGGGTGATGAGATAATGGATCCCGCGCTGGACCGCCGAACTCTCCACTTCGCCCACGGCCATGAGCCCCAGCAAGGCCCACGCGGTCTGGGATGGGGTACTCTCCCCCTTGCCGGCCAGGGAGGGGTCTTTGTAGCTGTAGCAGGTTTCTCCCCATCCATTGTCCGGATTCTGGCACGATTTCAACCACTCCACCGCCTTTCGGATGTAGGGTTGGGAAATATCTTCACCCAGGCGGCCGAGGCCTTTCAGGACAGACCAGGTGCCATAGATATAGTTGACGCCCCAACGGCCGAACCAGGCGCCGCAGTCCTCCTGCTCCCTGCGCAGGAAATCGAGTCCCCTGGCGATCGGAGGGAAATTTCGATCATATCCGAGCATGGCCAACAGCTCGATGCACCGTCCTGTCAGATCGGACGTACTGGGGTCCAGAAGGGCGCCATGATCCGCAAAGGGGATATTATTGAGGTAGAGGTAGTTATTGTCGATATCAAAGGCCCCCCACCCCCCGTCCGAACTCTGCATGCCGATCACCCACTTCACCGATTTGGCGATCTTTTCCTGATAGGCCTCCTGACTCAGAACCCCTGCCCGTAGAAGGGCCATGATCACCATCGGCGTGTCGTCCACATCCGGATAGAAGGTGTTTTCGAACTGAAAGGCCCATCCTGCCGGTTCCAGATCAGGGGCCCGGTACGTCCAGTCCCCGGGGACCTGGATCAAATTTTCAAGGAGCCAGTCAATGGCCTTTTGAACCGCCTCGCTTTCCGGTGCCACGCCCGCTTCAAGCACGGCCGATAGGCTCAAACAGGTATCCCATATGGGAGAAACGCATGGCTGGCAGAATGCCTCGTCTCCGTGATCCACCAGGAGATCGTCGATGGCCTTCAGCCCACGCATAACATCGGGGTGATGATCCGGATATCCCAGAACCGTGAGGGCCATGACCGCATTGGCCATGGCAGGGAATATGGCGCCGATCCCCCCCTCGCCCTGCATCCGCTCCACGGTCCAGCGTTCGGCAAGCCGGGTGGCCCTTTTTCGCGATGAACTGGGAAAAAGGGGGTCGGCCATTTTCAAAATGCGGTCCAAAAAAATGAACAGGTTCTTGATCAGATTGCGGGGAACCAGGTGGTCCAGATGACGGAACCCATGCGGCGGTTCCATGAACAGCTCCGACACGCCATCTTCCGGCCTCAGTTGGCAGACGGGCCGCCTGGCGTTGAGGATCAGGAGGGGGACGATCACGGTCCGGGACCAATAGGAGACCTTCTGCAGATGAAAAAAGAACCACCTCGGCAGCAGCATGATCTCGATGGGCATGGCAGGGGTTGTTCCCCAGGGGACCTGCCCAAACAGGGCAAGGGTGATCCGGGTGAAGACGTTTACCCTGGCGGCGCCCCCCAGGCCCAGAATAAACTGCCGCGCCTTGATCATATGGGGTGCGTCCGGGCGGTCTCCCAACTGTTTGAGCGCAAAGTAGGTTTTGACAGAGGCGCTGATATCGCTTGCACCCGCGTGATACAGGGGCCACCCTCCGTCGTCGAGCTGCCTGTTGCGGAGATACCGGCCTATCTTTTCTCTGAGTTCAGGGGCGGTTTCGCGGCCCAGGAATTTCTGGATCAGGATATACTCCGACGGGATGGTCGTATCCGCTTCCAGATCGAAAACCCAGTATCCTTCAGCGTTCTGGATGGATAGGAATCGGTCCCTTGCCCTCTCAATAACCTCATCCAGTCGTTTGACGGAGAACAAAGAGGTTGTCGGCGCCGCTGCTTTTGCAGCGGCCTCCGGGGCAGGGGCACATTCATGGGTGGGACGCAGATCTCTCTTCGGGCTGGTAAAGGCCTTAAGCGCTGTGCGAAAACTCTGTTTCATTCAGTTGCCTCAACTGTTTTTCATTAAGGAATAGCGCTGTCACCATCTGATAACCCTCGAGACCTTATGAAAACGTCCCTTTCGGACCATTTCTTTGTTCCGTTCGGATCTAAATCTCGAAATGCGGCACCTCTTCCTGTGGTTCGTCCCGCTGAAGCCGGTTCAGCAGGATATGCGCCCGGATTCTAAACCCCGGTCAGGGATCAAATACCCTAACAGAGGCCCAAAAAAGCGCACTTACCGAAAACCCTGCATGATAGAGCGATATATAGAGCGGGATATATATTTCAATAATAATGCTACGGCCTATATATATGAAAATTTCTAAAAATTCAAGTAAAATTAGCAAAGCGGACGGGTTTTGTTCTGCCACTGTCCAAAAATCCAACCCCGCTTACCGTCACCGTTACGGCGTTGAATGTTTCTTCCACCTTCCCTTTGAGGATATAAGGACGTGCCGCATTCAACATATGACACCATCTGTGGTACACCTTTGGGAAGAACACGGCCTCATAAGGGGCGGTAAGGTCTTCAAAGGTCATGAATTTCATCGGTTCCCCGTCTTGTGCATGCACCGTCTTTCCGGCCACAGGCCATCCGATGGTGGTGACCTCTCTCCCGATCCGGGAAGGAAGGTCTTCGGCCCGGACATAATCGAGGCGATTCAGAATATCCCCATAAAGGGCAAGGGGGTGGACCGAAAGGATAAAGCCGAAGATCTCGGCTTCATGCTGCAGCATGACCTGCCTGGGATAGGGATCCCGTCCGGTGGCGGCGCCGGGCGCCGGGGCAGGCGCCGGGACAGCGGCAAACAGACCGGACGACCGCTTTTCCGTTTCCCGGTCGAAAAACCGGAGCGTCTCCCACATAAGCCCGGGCCTGGAAACGCCCCGGGCCATGGCGTCAAAACAGCCCCCCTTGATGAGGATCTTGACATCCTGGAGGTGGAGATGGGGGGCGGTTCGATAGAGAAAGCTGTCAAAAGAGTGAAAGCGTCCCCTCCTCATCCGTTCATGGACAATGGCCTCCCGGGCCTCCCGGGCAAGGCCCTTCAACTGCATCAGGCCGACCCGGATCTGCCGGTCTCTGCCGATATAGGGGATCTCGCTTCGATTGATATCCGGGGGGAGGACCTCTATCCCCATGCGCCTCGCCTCTGATATGTAACTGAGGGTGGCGTAGTAGCCCCCCTGGTTGGAGATGACCGCTGCCATGAATTCGGCCGGGTAATGGGCCCTGAGCCAGGCCGACTTGTAGGCCACCAGGGTGTAGCTGGCGGAATGGGGTTTGCAGAAGCTGTACCCGTCAAAACCGGTCATCATCTGCCAGACCGCCTCAATGACCCCCCGGTCCACCCCCCGGTCAGAGGCCCCCTGGACAAACCGGGCATAAAAATCCCTCAGCCGTTTTTCCTTATGCTTCTTGCTGACCGTCTTTCTGAGGGTATCGGCCTCGCCGGGGTCGAATCCCGCCAGGTGAACCGCGGCCTGGCTCAGTTGTTCCTGAAAGACCATCACCCCCAGGGTCTCCTTGAGGACCGGCGCCAGCAGGGGGTGGGGCGGGGACCAGGGTTCCCCGTGAAGTCTGGATATCCAGGTGTGAATGCTCTGATTGGCGCCGGGCCGGATAATGGAGGTGACGATGACATTGAGGAGAAAGTGGTCCAGGGCCATATACCGGTCAAAGGTAAATCCGGATCTGACCTTGGTCAGGACCTGCCGCGTGGCAGGGCTTTCAAAATAAAAGACCCCAAACGTGTCCCCTTCATAAAAGATCCTGACGGTTTTAGGGTCATGGAGGGGATTCCATTGGGCATAGTCGATGCGCCTGCCGTAATTTTTTTCCACCGAATCGAGGGCGTCCCGGATGACCGCCAGGCTCCGGTTTCCCAGGATGTCGATTTTGACGAGGCCCGCCTCCTCCACCGAGTCCTTTTCCCACTGGAGGACCTGCCGGCCGTTAGGGCTGATCTCCACCGGGCAGTGTTGCCGGATCTCGTCCGGGACGATCACCACCCCGCCGCAGTGCATGGAGAGGTGATTGAAATGTCCCTGCAACTGAAAGGCCGCGGTCAGGATCTCGTCCCACGGTTTGCCGAAGGTCACTCCCCTCATCTTGGGATGCCGGGCCAGATCTTCCCATGCCCCGCTCAGATGCCATCCGAACCCGACCTGACGGGTCACCCGACCGATCTCCGCATCGGTCAGGCCGAAGACCTTGGCCACCTCCCGAATGGCCGATCGGGGGCCGAGGGTATTGTGATTCGCCACCATGGCCGTGCGTCGGTTGCCGTATCCGGCAAAGGCCGTATCCATCACCTGGTCCCGCTCATCCCATGGCACATCCACATCGATGTCCGGGGGGTCCATCCGGCCGGGGTTCAGAAACCGCTCGAAGAAAAGGTGGTGTTGGATCGGGTCCACATGGGTGATCCCCAATGCATAGGCGACAATGGAGGCCGCGGCGCTCCCCCGGCCGCAGGACCGGCCGGCCTGCTTTATGATGTCCGCAACCACCAGAAAATACGGTGCAAATTCCTTTTCCCGGATGATCCGCATCTCATAATCCAGCCGCGCCGTCACCTCGGGGGTCATCCTGCCGTATCGACGCCGGCACCCGTCCATGGCAGCCCCATAGAGTCGATGATACGCCTCGTCCGGGTCGAGGTTGTCAAAGGACGGAAAGATGATCCGGTCCATATCCCAGTCCACAAGGGCCGACTCCGCCGCCTTCACGGTGTTGGCGATGGCCGTGGGGGCGTGGGGATACTGGTCGATCATGTCCTGGGGGGCGTTTAAAAAACCGTGCTCCCGGCAGGTGTCTTCAGCCGAAAGCCTGGAGAGCTTGGTGTTCAGGAAGACGGCCCTCAGGATCCGGTGGAGCGGGAACTGGTCTTTCCGGATCATGTAGACCCGGTTGGTGGCCAGGGGGGGGATGCCGCTCTGACGGGAAAAGGCGTGACACCGGGCCATCCGCCAGCCGGGCGACATCTCCACAAAGAGGTCTTGAACGCCATCCCTCTTAAGAATTTTGAGGAGGCTGAAGTCATCGGAAAAGATAATCAGCCCCCGGCGTCGTTCCCTGAGGGAGCGGACCAGGTCAAAATCGTCGTGGCAGTGAAGGGCCGAGAGGATGTGGCACAGGTTGGCGTACCCCTCCCGGTCCTTGACGATCACCACCGCCCGGCGTTCGTCGTGCAGGAGTTCGCTCCCCACGATCGGCTCGATGCCCGCCTCTCTGGCCATTCTGACAAAAAAAACCATCCCGTAGAGCCCGTTGACGTCGGTCAGGGCGAGCCGTTTCATGCCCAGGCCCTGAGCGGCCCCACAGAGTTCCTCGACGGTCGCGAGCCCCCAGCCCCTGGAATAATCGGAATGAACATTTAGATGGATGAAGGACATAATGTAGGCGTTAGGCGCAAGGCGTTAGGCGCAAGGCGTTAGGAAGAAGCCAAAAGCTCAAAGCATCCACCAAAGAAGTGGCCGGACGCGTCTCTGATCGTTGTTGGTAGTGTGGCCGTCGGGGCTGCCCATGCGCCTTGTGCCTCACGCCTTACGCCTTGCTTTTTCCATACATAATGCTATTTTCGCCATACCGTTCCCGGATACGATCCAGGGTCCGGGTGAGCATGGATCTCCTCTCTTCATCCGGGGACGGGGCGTCAAAGAGCGACAACTGAGGGTCGGGCCGGGAAAATTCCCAGAACCATGCCCGGATGAATCCCACCCGGACCCGCCGGGTGCATTGTTTAAAAAATAATGTTTCCAACGGGGCATAGAGATCCTGATCCTGGAAACCGGGCCGGGGCAGTTTCAATCTGCCGCCGGATTCCACATGATCCGCATATCGGATCAGCAATCCCGCCTTTCCGGGGATCAGCCCCTGCTTCCGCATCCGCCGGCCGCAGGTCTCCACCAGCCGGTAGAGGGATCCCAGAAGCCTTGAATCATCGGTCTCTTCCTGGGGGAGGGCGACCTCTTCGGCGATCACAGGCGTCATGGACAAGGGGTACACCGGCGTGGGATCGATCCCCAGGGCCCTCTCATGGATCACGTGAGCCTGCCGGCCGAAGATGAGGGCCAGACGGTCCGGATCCAGGGCCGCCAACTGTTGAATGCGGACGATGTTCAGCTCCTCTGCAAGGAGCTTCCGGCGCACGGGACCGATGCCGGGCATCAGCCCGACCTTCAGGGGGGCCATGAAGCCGGCCTCCCTGCCATGATCCACGTTCAGCACCCCCTCGGAGGGGACAGCCCGGGAGGCGATGCTGGAGACCATTTTATTGCCGGCAACCCCGGCAGTCCCCACCAGACCCAGGCTCCCCCGAATCTCGTTCCTGAGACGAGAGGCCGCGTCCCTGGCCTCTCCCCAGAGCCGCTCCGTACCGGTAAGATCCAGATACAGATGCCCCGGCCGGGCGGATTCGTGGCACGGCGTGTACCGGGCCGCCACACGGGCAAGCTCCCGGCAGGCCTGTTCCGCGGCCCGCGGATCCGGGGGGAGAACCATGAGCCCAGGACAGCACGCCCTGGCCGTTTGAAGGGGCATCCCCTTGAATACCCCCTCGCAGCGGGCCTCCCGGGAGACAGACAGGACCAGGGAGCGCCCTGACCGGGCCGCGGCCACGGCCACCGGCCGATATCTCAGGTCCGGCCGGGAGACCCGGGCCACGGCGATGGGGAGGGCCGGTATGTGGAAATGGATGATGTGGCGGGGCATAATATAGGCGCAAGGCGTTAGGCTCAAGGCTCAAGGCGTTAGGCTCAAGGGAAAAAATTCGGACCTCATTGATCTTTCTTCGTTTTCCTGGACCGAATGAGGGCTGTCAGCATTTTAGAAATGGCCTGGCATTCACATTCGACGTGATCGAAATCCTGCCTTGTCAGGTAGCCGATCTCATGGGCTGTAATGGCTTGCGTAAGGAGTTCTGCGCAAGAACCCTTTGCGATGTAGAAAAATCTGATGGCCTGCCGGTCTGTGTCCAGTTCATCGCCTTCTGCAATATTGCTCGGAATCGATACACCTGCCCGACGCATCTGTCCTCTTAAATCCCTATCTTCAGCAAATTCACCCGTTCTGCTGATCGTATAAAGAAACACGGCAAGGTCCTTACCCCGTTGCCAAACCTTGAGTTCCTGAAAATTCCCCATAACCCTTCCTCCTTATCCATGTATCCCTTGCGCCCACCTTGCGCCCACCTTGCGCCTAACGCCTTGCGCCTTGCGCCTATTACAGATACCTCATCACCCCCACCACTTTCCCCTCGATGCAAAGATCCCCCTGCTTGACCCGTATGGATGCCATCCCTGCATGGGCCGGCCGGAGTTCTATGTGACCTTTTCCCCGGTAATAGCGCTTGACCGTCGCCTCGTTGTTGATGAGCGCCACCACGATATCGCCGTTCCGCGCCACGGGCTGTCGCCTCACCACCACGAAATCGCCGTTAAGTATCCCGTCCTCTTCCATGGAATCCCCTGCCACCCGAAGCACAAAGCACTCCCCGCTGCCGGCCATGGACGGCGGGACCTCCACCACGCTCCGGTCTTCAATGGCCTCGATCGGCCGCCCGGCCGCCACCCGTCCCAACAGGGGAAACTCGAACCGCCGGTTCTCCACCGGGCTGATGACCTGGATGGCCCGTTTCCGGTTCTTTTCCTTCGGCAGCCGAATGTAGCCCTTTCGCTCCAGGATCTTGAGATAGGTGGTCACCGTGTTATACGACGCGAAACCAAAATGCGCGCAGATCTCGTCAAAGGACGGGGCCGTTCCCCACGACTCAACATAGCGGGAGATATAGTCCAAAAAGTCCTTTTGTTTGCCCGTCAATTTCATCGTCTCCTCCCCGTCCACAGGAAACGGCCAAGGTCGGGGCTCAAACCTTTATCACACCCGGGACCTTCCCTGGCCTATGGTGCGACCACAATACTGTAAATTTTACTGAAAGTCAACAGGAAAAACGATCGTCTGCAAAGGGTGGACCTTCCCTGAGAGGTCATCGCGCCTCCGTGCCAGACCCAATTCCGGGGCATACGGCCTTCAGGCATCTGTCACCCTCTCGCTCAGACTGTTATGTCAAAAGATCCAGCCATATCAACTGGATATGCTTTTCACCCGCAAATTCGCGACCAATCCGGCAAGAATTCCCGTTGATTAAATTCGATCCGTCGGATAAAAGGCTTCCGTATCAAATCCAATCGTTATGGAAAATACCAATAATATGTCAAACGACCAAAGAACAGGGTTTCTGCCGGCAGCCGCCGCATTTGTCTTCTGGGGGCTCACGCCTTTCTATTTCAAGGCGCTTTCGACGGTCTCACCGATGGAGACGGTGTCCCATCGAATTATCTGGTCTACCCTGGTATTGGTGGTTTTGCTGCTGATAACCCATAGAACCTTTTTCGGAGAAGTCTTCAATCAGATCAAACGCAATGGGTGGGCGCTGACGGCCAGTGCCCTGCTGCTGACGGGCAACTGGCTGACTTACATTTATGCCGTCGTAACGGGAAGGGTGCTGGAAGCCAGCCTCGGGTATTTCATCAATCCGTTGGTAAATGTGGCGCTTGCGGCTGTTTTTCTCAGTGAAAAGCTGACACGGATTCAAAAAATCGCCGTATTGCTCGCGGCCATCGCCGTCGCACAGGAAATTTGTCGATTCGGCCAGTTTCCCACCCTGGCGCTGATCATGGCGGGCACATTCGGGATCTACGGGCTGATCCGGAAAAAGACCCATATCGCCGGGAGCGAGGGGTTACTCATCGAAACGTTGATAATGCTGCCCCTTGCGGTCGGTTACCTGGTCTATCTGGACCGAAACGATTGTCTGGCATTCATTCACCAAGGCGCCTTGATCAGCTGTCTTTTGTTTTCTGCAGGCCTTGTCACGACCCTGCCGCTCATCTGGTTTATTAGCGCCGCCAAAAAACTCGACTACTCCATTATCGGCATGATGCAGTACATCGCTCCGACGCTCATGGGCATACTGGGATATTGCATTTACGGGGAAGATTTTCCACCGGGAAGATTGATCACCTTTTCGCTGGTGTGGTTTGGCCTTCTGCTGGTGCTCATTGAGGGATTTGCACATATGCGAAGCAGGGGATACTGATTCAGGAACCAAAAGGTAAACGGCGTACCTTTAACGCCTGAACCGGCTGATGGGGGGGGCAGTATCGCCAGGCCTCGGGCCACGATGACGGGCCAAGACCTGTTGTTTTGATCCCGTCCCGGGAGCGGGACCAGTATCCGGTATCCGGGATCAAACAAGAATCTCCAGATCCTCCAGCGGGTAGGAAACGCATGCATGCACATAGCCGAACTGGCGGTCCGATTTTCGGACCGGCACGCCTGCAGGCTGGAAGACCTTCCCTGAGAGGACCTTGATACGGCACATGCTGCATTCGCCCGAACGACAAAGAGAGGGAACCCGGAGTCCGGCATTTTCCAGGGCCGTCAGCAGGGGCTCTCCGGCCCTGGCACGGATCGGCTCCGCCCCGGCCACGCTGATCCGGAACGGATCCTCGGCCCGTATCTCCTCCGGCCATGCCGGGTCCTCCCATATGCGGGCCGGGGGACCGTAGACCTCCTTCCTGATTTTCCGGCCGGGGATGCCGAGGCCTTCCAGCCCGGGCACGCAGAAATCATACATCCCCTGAGGGCCGCATAGATAAAAGGTCTTTCCCGCGGGTTCGCCGATAGTCTCCCCTATAAGCTCCCCGGTCATCAGACCCCTTGCGCCCTCATATCCCGCGGGCGGTTCTTCAATGACCGGGACATAGACGATATTTTCGAACCGCTCCGAAAGCCCCCTCAGCTCATCATGAAAAATGGCCTCATCAAGGGTCTTGTTCCCGTAAAAAAGATAAAGGGTCCTGTCCAAACCGCATTCAACGACCTCCCGGATCATGCTCATGAACGGGGTGATGCCGCTTCCGCCGGCAAGACAGACCATGGTCCTGTCGTGAAAGACGGGATTGAAATAGAAATGACCCGAAGGGCCTGAGCTCTCCAAAGCGTCCCCCCGCCTGACCTCATCCAGGAGGTAGTTGGACACCCGGCCTGCCTGCACGCGTCGGACCGTTATATCGTAATAGCCGGTCTGGTTGGGCGGGGAGGATATGGAGTAGGGTCGGCTGGTGCGCACTCCCCCCACTTCGAGAAAGAGGGCAATATACTGCCCGGCCAGGAAGGGGGGCAGATAGCCGTCCTGAGACACAAACCTCAGCGTCTTTGCGGAAGCGGTCTCGTCAATGATGTCCGAGACGCGAAGGGCCATGCGGTTGGGGTGTAGGAGGTTGATCTGTTGGTTCACCGAATCACGATAGATCGTGTAGTCCACCCCATGCTTCCTGCTGAATGCGATCTCATCCACAATGCCCTGGTAGCCGTCAAACTCCTCGAAAATCGCCTTGCTCATGGTATCTCCTTATGCTCCATCCAATTTTCGTATGATGGATTTGGCCGCGGACATCCCGGCGTTCAGGGTCGGCTGAAACCCGCAGTCGCCGATCCAGCCGCCGGCGAAATAGAGGCCATCGATGGGGGCGTAGCGCCCCGGCTGAAAAAACATGGAATCCTTGGTGTACTGTTCAAAGCCGTAGATGGCGCCGTTGGGGTGTCCCAGATAGCGCATGTGGGTCAGGGGCGTGGCCGCCTCCAGTTCCTCGATGTGGGCGCCTACGCCCGGGAAAATGGCCTCCACCCGGCCGAGCATGGCATCGGCGCATCGGAATTTGACGCTGTGATATTGGCTGGGCGGGATACGCATCCACGGCTCGCCGTATTTCAGGGTGACGATATTGGCCTGGCAGGTCCCGGCGGGTGAAAAATCAGGATCCGACACATCGTAACAACTCAGGACCATGGTCTCGTCAGTGATGTCCACGTTCCGCATCCGGTTGAAGATCCTGTCGTCAAATTCAAAAGCGTCTATGAGGAAGTTGGTGGATTCGGTGATCCCCAGCACATCCGGCTCACAGTCAAAACCGATGAACAGGGTGAATGCCGACGGGCTCAGACTGCGCCCCCCCATCTCCGTAAAGACCTGGTCCGGGATCTGTTCACGATCCACAAGCCGGGCATAGGTGGTGACCTGCGATGCATTGGAGATCACGTATCGGGTCCGGATGCGATCGCCGTCATCCGTTACCACCCCCTGAACCGCTCCGTTTTCGACGATAATCCGATCCGCTCCGCAGTTGAAACGGGCCGTGCCGCCGTTGGAAATGAATCTATTGGCAATGGCATTGGAGAGGGCCTGTGAACCCCCTTTGATGTGAAACGGCTTGAACTCGATATAGACAAACAGGAGCATGGCCAGATAGGCAAAGGAAAGCCGATTGGGCGGCAGGCCCAGATATCCCCAGTAAACAGACAGGAGCCCTTTCAACAGGGGGTCGCTAAAAACCTCGTCCAGGACCTCGCTGGCCGGTCTGAAGGCATGGCTGTAAAGGACCGGGTACTTCTCCCGTGAAGGGGCCGGGTCCTTGAAAAAGAAGGCGCTCAGCATGTTGTTGGCGTAGGCATAGACCAGATCAAAGAATTGGTGAATCGCCGCCTTCTCATGGGGGAACCTCTGCTCCAGTTCCGAAATGACCTGATCTTTGTCCGCCTTGAGCGTCATCCGGAAACCGTCCGTCATGGACACGCTGAAAAGGTCCTTCATCTCAACAAAGGTCAGATCATCCAGGACCCCGAGACTTGCCAAGAGCATCCTGAGCGGCCCCGGCTTCTCAGGCGTTCCCATCCCGCTGAGCTGGTGAAGGGCCACCTCAAACTCAAACCGGCCCCTGCAGAAGCTGGTGGCGCAGCCCCCCGGGATATTGTGTCGTTCCAGCAGGAGGACCTTGATCCCCTTCTGCGCCAGGCCCGCGGCCGCGGTCAGCCCCCCGTTGCCGGCCCCGATCACCACTGCGTCATACGTTTCCATCACCCCTCCCGACCCTCATTTTCCTTCGCCTTTTTGATCTCCATTTCCCGCAATTCCCTCCGCAGGACCTTGCCCACCGTACTCTTGGGGAGGTCATCCATGAATTCCACCAGTTTCGGGACCTTGTAGGCGGCCAGCCTCTCCTTGCAGAAGGCGATCACCTCGGCCTCCGTGAGGGTTTCCCCTGCCCTGGGCACGACAAACACCTTGACGGTTTCGCCCCGGTAGCGATCGGGAATCCCCACGGCGCAGGCCTCTTGGACCTTGGGATGCTCGTAAAGGATCTCGTCGATATCCCTCGGGTAGATGTTGTATCCGCCGGCGATGATCATATCCTTTTTCCGGTCCACAATGAACAGGTAGCCCTCATCGTCCATATAGCCGATATCCCCGGTATAAAGCCACCCGTCCCGGATCGCGTTTTGCGTCTCCTCCGGGTTTTTGTAGTACCCCTGCGTCACCTGGGGGCCCTTGAGCAGAACCTCGCCTGACTCACCCGTCGGCATATCCCTGGCGCCGGTCTCAACATCCACAATCCGGCAATCGGTGTCCGGGACCGGAACCCCCACGCTCCCCACCTTGGTCTTTCCCCGCCACGGGTTGGCATGGGAGAGGACGGAGGTCTCTGTCAGACCGTAGCACTCCACGATTCCCGCGCCCACGGCCTTTTCCCACTGGTGGATGGTCTCAACGGCCAGCGGGGCAGCGCCGGAGACGCATCCCTTCACAAAAGAGAAGTCGGTCTTGGGAAAATCCGGATGGTTGAGCACGCCCACAAAGATGGTCGGCACGCAGGGGAACCAGTCCGGCCGGTATTTCCGCGTCATTTCGAGGACTGCGCCCGGTTCGGGCCGGGGGATCAGGATGAGGGTGAGGCCCCGGTAGACGGCCGTGTTCATGCCGGTCGTAAATCCGGCCGAGTGAAAAATCGGAAAGGTCCCCAGCATGCTGTCCTTCCCCTCCACCGCGTCAAACATCCATGCCCGCAACTGCTGCACACAGATACTGCAGTTGCGGTGGGTGAGCATCACGCCCTTGGACACGCCGGTGGTCCCTCCCGTATAAAGGAGGGCGGCGAGGTCATCGAATGCAACGGACGCCTGCGGGGGCGTAGGGGGATACTTTTTCACCAGATCCAGAAAATCATGGACCCCTTCGTTGGGGTCGGTATCCCGATGCATCTTCTTCTTGACAAAGGGAAAGAGCTGCTTCTTGGGAAACGGGAGGTAGTCGCGGATGTGGCAGGCAATGATGCTTTCGATCCCGGTCCTCTCTTTCAGCTTGAGCATCCTCGGCACGAGGAGATCGAGACCTATGGCCATCTTGGAATCCGAATCGTTGAGCTGATGGGCCAGCTCATTCTCGGTGTAAAGCGGATTGTGCATGACCACCACCCCGCCGATCCGGAAGACCGCATAGGAGGCGATCACGACCTGGGGCATGTTGGGCAGCAGGAGGGCCACCTTGTCCCCTTTCCCGATGCCGAGATCCATCAGGGCGCCGGCAAAACGGTTTACCAGTTCATCCAATTCCCTGTAGGTGATCTTCTTCCCCATCATGATCAGGGCGACCGAATGGGGAAACCGCCTCGCCGTCCTCTCCAGCGCATCATGAAGGGTGATCTCCTCATAATCCAGGCTGGGCGGGACCCCCTGGGCATAGGCCTTGTGCCAGATCCTCTCTTCCATGGCTTCCTCCTTCTAACGTGACCAAGGTGACTAAAATGCCTAAAGTGAACTAACGTAATGGAAGGGTTTGAATGTCCAAGCCGTTAATGTCTTTTAAACGAAATTAGCAAGACCGGTAAGCCCGTTCTCCAATTGGATTGCTGAACAATGATTTTTAGTTCCTGGGTATCCCTAAATGATGATCTCCCTGTTCTGAAGGTGGCTGTAAATGGAACCGGCCGCCGCATCTTCTAATGCCGGCTGCAAGGCAAAGCGTTTTGCATTTCAAATTTTAGTCATTTTAGTCACTTCAGATTACGTTAGGCACTTCCTTTCCGCATCAGCTCTCCCATAATAATCAGCTTCTGGATCTGATTGGTCCCGGCGCCGAATTCGATTCCCTTCACGTCCCGATACATGCGCTCGATAGGGAATTCCCGGATAAATCCGTATCCGCCGAAGATCTGAACGGCCTTGCCCACGGCCTCCACCCCTACCTCCGCGCAGAAGAGCTTGGCATAGGATGCCTCCAGACGGACCTGCTTCCCTGAATCGGCCATGGATGCGGCCCAGTAGGCCAGG
>JAWOIH010000210.1:0-3042 GCA_046484725.1 Candidatus Desulfacyla sp.
TGTCTCCCCTTCCATTCCGCCCGGAGGATTTTGTTCCCGAGGATCCATTCGTGAAGGAGATCCTGGAGAAAGGGGTTACGATTGTGTAACCCCTCCCCCGGGTCTGAAACCTATAGATTCCGGCCAACCGGGAAAACACCGTCTAAAAGGTGAGCACCTTATCTGCCTCCATTGAGAGCTCATAAAGATCATCCATCCAGCCGATGGGGCAACTGGCGGATCCCACAAGACCGTGGGATTTCATGCAAACGCCTCAGACATAGAAATCGCCTTCAAATTTCTCCATCTGGCCCATGACATTGAATTCTTCATTGCCGCTCTTTTCGTATGTCACGCCTTTGCCCAGCATGAAGACGCTCACCTCATCCCCCTTGGCCACCCCCACATTGGCCAGCCGCATGGCATTGTAAATAGTCTCTCCGTCATCGGTGGTGATAATAAACAAGACCTTCATGGTATTCCTCCTCCTTCAGTTGAAATATGCGCATGCCTGTGACCTGCCCCGGTCTAACCATGCAGCCTCTCTTCTCGTTCGAGTTTTGAAAGCAGAAAATTGGCCCCCTTTGAAGAGACCTTCAGTCTACGGGCAAGTTCCGCGGTGCCCCGGGCACGACCCTCCTTGACGGCCCGGATGGCCTCGGCTTCCAGCTCTTCCAGCCAGTCCTCGAAAAGGACCAGCAGCTCCGGCTCGGCAATGGCGGTGAGTTGTCTGGATCGGGCCACCTTATCCACCAGGCTTTGGCACATCTGAGTTGGGTCGACACCTTCGCCCATGCATTCGGCCAGTCACAAATGAACCATGCTGGAAACCTTATCCGTGCCGGGCGCCCCAAAAAGCCTCGACAAAAAATCCATTTTCGTTTCATCATCCAGGCTGGAAAATAGTTCTTGCAGGATGGCGCCGATTGCTGACAAGGCCTCCTGCGGAGCCATATCAGCCAGTATTTTTCGGATTTCCACCATGTCGTTGGGTTCACCTCCGTTTGTTCAAAACATCTTTCGGCCGGATATCAGATCGTTTGCCACCTGGATCAACGTCTCGACAACCTGTAAGATGCGCGGATCAGCCAGTTCGTAATAGATAAACGGACCCTGCCGCTCCACATTGACCAGGAGGGAGTGTTTGAGCTCCTTCAGATGGTGTGATACCAGAGGCTGGGACAGACCGAGTTCCTCCACAATGGCCGAGACCGACTTCTGTTCGGTGCTGATACAATGGAGTATTCGGAGACGATTCCCGTCCGAAAGACTTTTGGCCAAAAAGGCTACTTGCTGGAGTTGCTCAGGTTCCACCCCGGATTCCTCACACGATAAAGCACGATATAAATGTATGTTTATATAATAATCCCGACGGTGTCAACAGGAAAATCCAGCATGTTTCTATACGCTTTGCCTGATTGAGAGAAGGTCCAAGGAGACTTGACGGGACGGGCCGAGATCACCCGCTGATAAGGTCATGGGGAGAAGGAAGAAGTTGGAAAAAGCCCGGGAATAGATGGACAGGCCACCCTGAGTGAAGGGAGGGGCCCCAGGCTGATTCCCCTGCCTGAAGGCCCCATCTTCTGGATCTGATAGTAACGACTAACCGCCCGCTACCCCTTGATGATCCTCGGGAGCATCATGTGGTGATGGGGACAGATGGATGTCGGGTTCTGATAGGCGCAGCCTGCAAACGCCACGAGATAGTCCCGTATCCGGGGGAAGGACACGATCTCGTCCACATAGCCCCTCTTGGCGCAGTAGATGGGCCGTGAGTTGTCGTAATACTCCTTTGCAAGGGCGTTCATCTTATCGATGACCGGCCCGAGAGGCCGTCCCGCATCCTTTTCCTTGACCAGCCGCCTGGCGAAGGAGGCCGCGGCCGCGGTTTCGCCGTGCATGACGTAGATCTCCGTGGTCGGGGTCCCAAGGGTAAAGGCGTTATGGTTATTGGCCGTGGGCCCCCCCATGATATAGTGGGCGGCCGCGGTTCCCTTTCTCAAGATAATGCAGATCTGGGGCACGTCGGTCTGCTCGATGGAGTATATGAGGGACTGGCCCAGGCCCAGGAGTTCCGCCTTTTCGGCAATGTCTCCCACGTCGATGCCCGAGGTATCCTGGAACCATACGATCGGGACCCGGTCCCGGCCGCAGAGGGTGACGAATTCATTCATCTTGATCAGGCCCTGGCGGTACAACTTCCCGCCGACGCCCGGGTAGGGGGCGTATTCAGGATATTTGGCCCCCAAAAATCCCTGGCGGTTCCCGATAAACCCCATGAGCAAGCCGTTGATCTTGGCCAGACCGGTGTAGACCTCGGGACCGTAGCCGGGTCTGAACTCCATATGTTCGCTGTTGTCAAAGAGGCGGGCAAGCATCTCGTCGAAGTTGTAGCTCCGCTTCTGGTTGAAGGCGACGATCTGGTTGATTTCCTCCCCTGAGAATTTGGGCGCCTTGGGCTCGGCCACCCGGAAGAAGTTGGGGTCATAAGCCGGGACCATGTCCATGTATTTTTTCAGTGCATCCAAAACCCCCTGTTCCGTGTCGTAGACCTCTTTGAAGAAGCCGGTCTCATGGTAGTGGATGGGAACGCTGCCGGGCGGCACCTCTTTGAAATGGCGCGTCGCCTCGATCAACTGCTCGGCCCCGTCTTCATCAAAAGATCCCTTGGGGCTCATTCCGCTCACGATCCCGCCCCCGCCCACGGCGATATTGGCATCCTTGTGGGCCAGGAGGATGGTGGGGCTGATCCCCTGATATCCGCCGCCCGCAGGGTTGGTGCCATAGATGCCGGCCAGTACCGGTACGCCCACCTTTTCCAGTTCGGCATGACGAAAGAAGGTGGTGCCGTTTCCCCGCCGGTTCGCATAGACCTCCTGCTGCTCCGGCAGTTTGACGCCGCTGCAGTTGACGATCCACACGAGGGGGACGTGAAGCCGCTTGGCCATGTCCGTCACCCTCAGTTGGCTGCATTTTCTCGCGGGCGCTCTTCGTACGCGTAGCCTGCCCTGTTCGAAGTAATTCCTTCACGGTTGCAAAAATCCACGTCCAGCCAGAGTCTTC
>JAWOIH010000268.1:0-6229 GCA_046484725.1 Candidatus Desulfacyla sp.
GCCAGGTTTTCGCGGAGCCGAAGGCTAGGAGTTCGCCAGAGGCGAATAAAAGGGGCAAGGGCGTCATCGTGAGGTGAGGTCTGGAGGAAGCCCAATCCAAAAGCGCGGGGCGACGATCCCCCTATTCCGGGACTGAGGGGAGGGACATCTACCCTGACCGAATGGGAGGATTAAGCAGATGGCGCACACGGGGAAAGAGCACAAGGGATATCGCTGCTGAACTGGGGCAGTACCTGCGGGGATGGGAAGCCTATTTTGGCTTTGCCGAGGCGCTGAATAGATGGGGACGCTGTTAGGTTTTTAGGTTTTGCGATTGCCAGGTGCGGGATGAAAGGGCAGCGGGACGCCCTTAAGATATTAAGATTTACAGGGTAATCAAAAAATGATGGATGAGAAATTATGCCAAGATTAGCCCGATTAGACGCGCCCGGAGTATTAAATCATATCAGGACGGGGACATCCTCTTTAAAACGTTGATTGAAATTGGGTATATCTCATAGGGCGCTTGCCAAAAAGCTGGAGATGAGATTAGCCAACATTGGATTTTCAGTGGAGAGGGGAGAGACAATCGCCCATAATAATAATTTCCAGCTATTTTGATCAAAACTGAATATCTTAAGGGCGTCCCGGTATAATCAATGCAAGTAAACGCAACTCGGAAAATTAAAGGAAGAGTTGGTAATAATCGTGTCTAAAAAATTTACCTACAAAGAACTTGAACAAAGAGTTCAGGAATTAGAGGAAAGTGAATCTGCGCACAAGATGGCAGAGGAAGAATTGCGGAGGAGTGAAAAAAAATTTCGCAATATTGCAGAGATTTCACTGGCTGGCGTTTATATCATCCAGGATGGCATTTTCACATACGCCAACAAGAAATTCGCAGAGATTCTAGGCTACTCAGTCGAGGAATGCCTCAATAACATGCATTTTGGGCAAACTGTATATCCGGAAGACTTAGACATCGTGCGAGAGCAGATCCGCAAGCGCATATCTGGGACGATCAACTCCGCTAATTATACCTTTCGCGGGATAAAGAAAAATGGAGAAATAATCCATCTTGAAATTTTTGGTTCTACGATCCAATTGACCGAAAAGCGTGCCGTGGCCGGGAGCATACTGGACATCACCGCACGCAAACAGGTGGAGGAACAACGGGAGGAATTAATAGAGGCCCTTCAAAAGGCACTATCAGAAGTCAAAACATTGCGGGGTTTTCTACCCATTTGCTCATATTGTAAGAAAATTCGTGATGACAAGGGGTATTGGGATCAGATCGAATCATATATCCATAAACATTCTGATGCTGAATTTAGCCATGGTATTTGTCCTGAATGCGCCAAAAAATATTTTCCCGATTTGGACCTGTATGAAGAAGCCAAGTAAAGACTTTAGATGAATAGAATGGGCAGCGGGACAATCCTATAATCTCCTGTCAAGAGAAAAATAAATATCTTTGAAAATTAGCTGGTTACAATTTCCCTCTGATTTTGGGCAAACTTCCCCCTCCAGCCGTAAGGCTGTTTTTGGCATTCGGCGAGTTGTGGCATGTCCCTTCGAGAACTGGCCCGGCGGCTGGAAATGAGTCCCCTGCAGCGGGATTCTCTGTTGAAAGGGGAGAGGCGATTGCACATGAGAACGGGTACCGTTTGCTCCATTGACAATCTTTCTTTCGTTTGTCGAGAGGGTGGCGGAACTCTAAGGTTGGACCCGGATAATAAAGTGGAGGTAATGCATGTCTACAAAAGGTCGCGTCAATTTGAAAATGTGGCGGGTGTGGGGAATGGCCGTCTGTTCGGTACTCATGTCCGCGGGCTGTTCGCACAGCACCAAAAGCGATCAGACGATTTACGCGGGAAAGCTCGTCAATTATGCACTGGTAGATGAATTCACCACCAAGGATGTCGCCGATGTCATCAGAAACGACTTTTCCGGCACGGGCATTGACGTGAGCAAAATGATCGCAACCTCCACCGCGGTCAGGGCATATTCTGTGGCGTATTGTACGACCGATGTTGACGGCGCCTTAATCGTTGTATCGGGTCTCGCGGCGTTTCCTCATCCTGCTGACGGCGAATATCCGGTGGTTCAATACCATCATGGCACCCAGTTCAACAACAGGGACGTGCCTTCCTACCCTGACCGGAGCCCTGAGGCTTTCGGGTGCATGGCGGTCTTCGCAGGCCATGGGTATATCACTTCGCTGCCTGACTATATCGGTCAGGGAAGATCAACCACCAGGCATCCGTATCTTCATGCCGCATCAGAGGCCTCATCGAGCGCCGACATGCTTAAGGCCGTGAAGGAACTTTGCGGCAGGCTTTCGGTGAAAACCAATTCGAAGCTCTTCATCTTGGGCCACTCCCAAGGCGGGCATGCCACCATGGCCCTGCAGAGACACCTGGAAACAGGCTCCGCAGCTAAGCCTTTCCATCTTACCGCCTCCGCCCCCATGGCCGGACCCTACGATCTTCCCAAGGCATGGGATTCCTGGTTTGCCGACCCCCCGGGATGTTCGCCGTTGGCGGTCCATTTGATCTTGGCATACCAGAATATTTACGACTTTACAGACGCCCTGAGCGACATATTTCTGACCCCTTATGACAGCCGGGTCCTGAACATCGATGACGGATCCCATGATGGAAGCGAGATGGTTCAGATGCTTCCCACCACCCTGGAAGGACTGCTCCAGCCGGATTTCATCAACCAAGTCAAGGCCAAAGTCCACCCTTTCTATGCCGCCATGGAAAACAATGTCATCAACAATTTTGCACCCGTCTCACCCACCCGGTTATATCACGCTAAGGATGACGAACTTGTCCCCTATTCCTGTTCGGTGGATTCGTGCAAGCAGATGCAGGCACTGGGGGCTGTCGATATCGAGGTGGTGGATGTGGGATCCGGCTATTCCCACGGCGGGTCCTTTGTGCCATCGGTCCTCCGTGCTAAGTTCTGGTTTGATACGTTTTGATTTCGAGGAATCGATCATCCTGGCCTGATGTCCCATGTCTCTCCTGTGCCCGGCAGGGCTGACCTTCGGGCAGCGGAGACCCTCTATTGACAACCCCTTACTTCTGCATCTATATTGCCGAGAGTCCATCGCCTGTGCTAAAGGGGTCTTTGCTTGGCTCATATTCTGCGCTGGTGTAAAGAGGGATTACGTCCAGACCGCTGAGAATAGAATATCCGGATGCTTGGTATCATGTAACGAGCAGGGGGAGACGGGGGGAGCCTGACTTCCGAAAGAATGAGGATTATCTCCACTTTATTGTCTCTGCGGGGAGACAATTTGGAGGAGATCGGCAGGGGATCCAATATCACCCGATTCAGCCTGGCCAGCAGTGTCGCAGAGAGGATGAGAGGGAAGATGGGACCCGGGACTTCTTCTTGACACACGTTATTGAATCCCTTACAATTCCAATGAAATTGAGGGGCTTCTTATCCATCCGTCCGGCTGTTGATCAGGGGGTCAGCCGTTCAACCTGCGTTTAATTGAGCCGAGAATGAAGGAGCTACTTATTATGGAATTGACCAAGCGGCCTGCGGCCTTGTTGAGATGCTTTAGGCTTGTTCTGGCAGTCTCTTTCACCCTGGGGGCCTTTGGGGTGGCTCACGCCCTGAACCTCTCCATCGGATACGTGGTGGACTCTTCGGGCAGCATGGAAGGGGACAAACTGACGGCGGCCAAAAAAGCGGTTGAGGCCAGCATCCGGGCCTTGACCGGATCCGGTTCGCTGCAAGACCAGGGCATTGAGGCCTGTCTCTTCAATTTTGGCGGGTGCGGAAACTGTCCACTCCGGGTCGGCCTGACACAAAACGCACAGGATATCCTCAACGGCCTCAATTTCACGGCAAACGGCGGCACGCCGTTGGCTTTTTCCATCCAAAAAGCGGGTGAATATCTCCAACTGAACGGCACAGGGATCAAGGGGAAACTCATTATCCTGAGCGATGGCGGCGAATCCTGCCAGGGAGACCCCATCCAGGCGGCCAAGGCCATCAGCAGTCGGGAGCAAGGCATCGAGATGTTTCCGGCAAACTGGCATCTTTCCAGCCTGCCTAATCAACAGCAACGGATGGTAGTACTCAAAAAGGTCCTCATCTATCTCCGCAAGAGGGCCGACGAACTGGAGCGCATCAACCCGGCCAATCCCAACATCGCCCTGTTCCGGAAATACGCAAACGAGGCCTGGAAGGCATCGCTGTACTACAAGAAGAAAAGCGCAATCAGTTCTTCGGCCGTAGCCTCCTGCTCTTTCCTCGGCAACATGACTCTTTACGAACATTTTTTCGCCATGTTGGCCTTCAGCAAAACCGACCTGACAAGGACCGACGCTGACCTGGGGGAAGCAGCCAGCACGCTGCTGCACGAGCTTCACCACAAGCTGGGTTACGGTGAATTTGCCTCCTTCGTTCTCCAGGTCAACTCCTTCGATGACCTCAAGGTCAGTCAGGGAAGCTTTCAACGGGTTAACGCCCTGGGGATTCTGGGGAGAATGGGGTGCACCCAGAACCCGGACGGGACGTGGACCCAACCGGGGTGGGTCGATGAACGCTACTACTGGATATGGAATTAGGGGGAAAAGGCGATGATGAACAGAAAAGGGCCGATAGCTAAAGGAATCGCGGTTCTCTTTGCTCTGACCGGCCTCCTTGCATGTCCCGGTTGGGGCGAAGCTGATCAGAATCTCCAGGAAATAACGGCCAAGGTTAACCGTTTCGTCCGAGGGATGGAGCAGAAGGACATGGGCCTGGTGTTAGGCATCTTCAAGCCTGGCGCACCCTGGGCCGGGCATGACCTCGTTCAGCGTATCCAGGCCGAGACAGAAGAGACCTTCTCCCTGTGGCGAGACATCAAGGTCGGGATCAAGGGACTGAAATCGACGACCAGGCAAGGCTATATGGTCACCGAAACCACATTCAACATACAGGGCAGGGTAGTGGCCGACGGCTCGGCGGTGGAGCAAAACCTGATCATCCGGTGGTTGTGGGAGAAGACCAACCAGGGTTGGCTGGTCATCGGGGACAACAGTCTGCCCGGCCCGGAGATTCCCTCGACCCGACCGCCCTTGAGCAGCGGAACGGATGGGGGGATGCCGGTCTCCATAGAGGTGATCGGATTCGGCATCAAGCCCGGCTCCAAGGAGGAGACACAGCTCCGGGGTGTGGCCTCGGCCGGGGGGGGCAACTATATGTCGGCCCAAAACGCCGATGAATTGATAGATGTCCTCCGCCGGACAGTCGAACGGACGGTCCAGGAAAGCACCCCGCCGCCCGCACAGCCGCCGCCGCAGCCCCCACCGACACCGGAGCGCCAAACCAACACCTGGGAAAGCCTGAGCAACCCGGCCCCTGCTGCGCAGCCCAAAAAGGATATAAACGGTTTTTGAGGCCGTCGCCCAAAAGCCCATATCCTCGTCACCGAGCTAACGTTTTATAGAGAGTTGATTTGTTGGCTGGGTGACTGGGGGTCGGGCCACACCAAGTGGCTGATATCAATGCAATAGGTAGTGCTTTTGACGTAAAGAGGTCTACGTTTGACTCATATTTTGCGCTGCTGTAAAGAAGGATTATGTCCAGACCGCTGAGAATGGAATACCCGGATGCTTGGTATCATGTAACGAGCAGGGGGAGACGGGGGAAGTGTGTTTTCCGAAAGAATGAGGATTATCTCCACTTTGTGGCTGGGGGTCGGGCCACATCAAGTGGATGATATCACTGCAATAGTTATTGATTTTGACGATTAAAACAGGCCTATATCGAATATTTTGGGGCCAAAAGGGCCGTTTTTCTCCGAACCTTATGGCGAGAGCAAAGAGACATTTTATTCCGGGTTACATCTGGCACACCCCGGTTAAATAGGCTTTGCATTTAACTGGGCAGGTCACGCATCGATGCCACAAACGGGAATTTTTGCTCAAGTTCTCGAAGGATCGACACCGGTATTTGCAGTGGCTGTATCAGGCAAATGCACGGGCAGCGAGACGCTCTTTAATAATTTAATTGAAATTGGGCATCTCCCATGCGTCGCTTGCCAAAATACTGGAGATGAGATTAGCCTGCGGCGGTTTTTCAGCGGAGAGGGGCGAGTCCATCGCAAGAAGCGCCAATTATTCACTTGATGTGTGAATTACTAAATATTAAAAGAGCGTCCCGCCACCGCCGCCACCGCCCGGGACCCAGGAGGAGATAGTTGAGTTCATGGTGATACTTCCCCGACTTGACAAGAAAC
>JAWOIH010000309.1:0-3692 GCA_046484725.1 Candidatus Desulfacyla sp.
ATTCAGGCGACCTTTCCGGCACACACAATATATTGGGGCTAATTGTTCGCCTATCATGCTTCACAAAAAATTGTTACCACCCTACCACCTGAGGTTTTTGGATACAACAAAACGATAATTAGTATGGGATTTCTTGATTTTTCTCAATATCGTCATAGATGAGTCTCAGGTTGATACAGTGTTCAACAATGTCCTCTACCGGGACAGGAGGCCTGGCCGGGTACCCTGCCATGGCCTGGGAATTCTCGATCAGATCAGGGGCCTTCTCAGCGATTCGTCGCTTGGATATCCAAGGGACCTTCATTTTCTGTCTTTTCTTATTCTTGAAAAACTGTCATGCCAACATGTTGATGGGCGGTGGGAAGTTCGTGCCATTGGCATTTTTGTAACAGAAAATCAAATCACAGGAACTCAACTTCCAGCAGACACACATCGTCCTCAAACATCTCTCTTTTCTGAATCTGTCTCATGGCTTGGATGATTTTCCTCGGCGAGGCGTCTCCCTCCTTGGACAGATTCCCCACCAGTTCGACGAAATCATTCAGCTTGAACATGCCGCCCTCAGGCCTGGGAACCTCGTAAATCCCGTCGCTGTAGATGTATAGTCTGGCATAGGGCTCCAGTGCGAGGGTCGACCTCTGGTATTTCTGCCCGGGGAGTCCGCCGATAATCAATCCGCCCAAAGTCAGGGCCACGGTCTCGGATGCCTCGGCAGACGCCCCTGTCCATGCAATGGCAGGAGGATGTCCGCCGCTGGCAAAGGTCAGATCGCGGCGCTCTTTGTTGAATACCCCGTACCAGATGGTAAAAAACATATCGTGCTGGGCCTCCATCTGGTAAACCTCGTTGAGGCCCTCCAGCACCTGGGAGGGGTCCCGGAAATCCACGTAATTAAGGGATTCGGACCGCAATGTATTGAGCGCGGAAATGGAGAGAAGCGCCGCCCCCACTCCATGCCCGCACACGTCCAGAAGGTAGATGGCAAAATGGTCGTCATCGATCCAGTGATAACCGAAGGAATCCCCGCCAAGCGAGGTGGACGGGATGAACTCCCAGTCCGTCCGGATATCCCCCGAAAGCCGCTGCGGGAGGAGGGATCGGACATATTCCGCCGCCTGATTCAGCTCGTTGGTGAGGGCCTCCTGACTTCTTAAAAGGGCCTCATAGGCCTCATTGCGCTGAAGACGCATGATGTAGGCATTTGAATGATAGCGGATCCGGGCGATCAGCTCGATTTTGTCCGGGAGCTTGACTAAGTAGTCATTGGCCCCTGCGGCAAAGGCATCGGCCTTTGTGACGGCCTCTTCTTTAGAGGAAAGGACAATCAGGGGGATTTCCCGGGTATTTTTGTTGGCGCGGAAGAACTTGGCCAGGGTGAGCCCGTCAATCTCCGGCATGATGAGATCCAGCAGGATCACGGTGGGATGGATCGCGACGGCCGTCCCGATGGCCTGGGCCGGATCCTGGCAGTAATGGAACCGGATGTCCGGTTCCTGGGCCATCATCCGGCGAACCGCCTCCGCGATAATGGCCTGGTCGTCGATGAGAAGCACCGTGATGCCGTGTTCCGTAAGCTGTGTGGTCGGGTCGGATAATCCCTGGTCCGGGAAATTCATGATGTCCGCTCCTGTGTCGCGACGGTCTTCAGGAAGGCCTCGGCCTCGGGGGGAATGGAGGTAAATCTGACCCTGAAGATGATGGGATGGTCCGAAACCCTCTGCGTGACCTTGGCGTACAGATCGGTCGTGATCTCATTTCCCTCCGTGTCGGCGACAGCGATCTTGAGGTTCATCAACTTCTCGGCCGGCACATCCGCTTCAATCTCGGCCGTGGCGTCCAACATCCGGATGACCGTCCCGTGATGGGCCTCGTCGCTGGCGTGCTTCCCTTCCAGTATGGTCAGTTGAACAGGGAAAGGCCTTGACAGCTCCGGCAGTTTCACCTCCGCCTTTTCCGGAAGGAACAGATTGAATTCGCCCCTGATCCCGCCCACCTCATAGATCGTGATCGGCCTTTTGACCCCCTTGGGCATGACCTCCATCTCGTCGTCGATCCTCAGGAGATGGCGGCCGCATTCATCCAGGGTATTCTCCGAGATGAAGATCTGACCGCCCACCGTATAGGATTCGATGCGCGAGGTAAGGTTGACGTTCCGGCCCACCACGCCGTATTTCATCCGCTTCTTGGAGCCGATATTGCCCACCACGATCTGGCCGGAGTTGATCCCGATCCCCTGCTGGACCTCCGGATACCCGTGCTCTCTGCACCGGCGGTTGACGTCCGCCATGGCCAGCTGCATTTCGACGGCGCATGCCACGGCCCGCTTGGCGTCATTGTCCCGAAGGACCGGGGCCCCGAAGATGACAAAGATGGCATCGCCGATGAATTCATCGATGGTCCCCTGATACTTGAGAATGATCTCCGTCATGGTCTCGAGATAGATGTTGATAATGCTTACCACGTCCTCGGCAGGGAGCCGCTCGCCGATGGCGGTAAACCCCCGAAGGTCGGTCATCATAATGGTCACAAACCGCTTTTCCCCGCCAAGGGCGGCCCCGTCCGGGGTCTCCAGGATGGCATCCACGATATCGTCGGAGAGGTACTGACCGAAGGTCTTGCGGATGAGCCGGTTGGCCCTTTCCAGTTGGGCCTGGGCCTCATTTCTCTGGAGCAGATTGATGTAGCCCTTTGAATGATACCGTATCCGGGCGATGATCTCCAGCCGGTCCGGAAGTTTGACCAGGTAGTCATTGGCCCCCCGGGCAAAGGCCTCCGCCTTGGTCAAGGCCTCTTCCTTGCTCGACAGGACGATCAACGGCACATTCCGGGTAGAGGGATTGGCCCGGTAGTAACGGACCAGGGTCAGGCCGTCTATCTCGGGCATGACCAGATCTTGGAGGATAACTGTCGGATGGATCCGGTCGGCCGCCTTAATAGCCTTTGTCGGGTCCTGGCAGAAATGGAAATCGATATCCTGCTCCGGGGCCAGCATGCGGCGGACGGCCTCGCCGATCATGGCCTGGTCGTCCACCAGAAGGACGGTGATCCGGTGCTGGGTCAAGGAAACGGTCTGCTCGGTTCTGTCGTCAGTCATAGGAAGTGCCTAAAGTGCCTAAAGTTAGCTAAAGTGCCTAAAGTTGAAAGCGGGATCAGGCTGTTGAGCTGTTAAGCGGGTGAGCTCCACGGCCGCTTATCAGCTATCCTCCCCTCGATTCATCCACCCTCCACCATCGAGTATCCAGTATCCAGCTCACCATTCCCAGCTCATGACCCTCATGGGCGGCCTCCCCTTATCGAGAAACCGAATAATAGCCGGGGCCACACGGTCAATGGGGAGGATATCCACGGCAGCCCCCAGGTCCCTGGCCGCCTTCGGCATCCCGTAAACCACACTGGTGGCCTCGTCCTGGGCGATGGTGTACCAGCCGTCCTGGCGGAGGGCGGACAGCCCTTCGGCACCGTCCCGTCCCATGCCGGTCAACAGGACGGCAACCCCCTTCAACGGCCAGTGTTCGGCGACGCTCTTGAAAAATACGTCCACTGAGGGACGAAAAGGGATGTTGCTCGGTTCCCGGGTATAGGTCAGGGTGAGATCCGGGGCAAGGATCAGGTGATCGTTGCTCCCCGCCAGAAAGACCGTTGACAGGGAGGGGCGGATGCCCCTTGTGGCAAGGCGCACATTCAGGAGGGTC
>JAWOIH010000492.1:0-9806 GCA_046484725.1 Candidatus Desulfacyla sp.
GCACGGTCTTGCCGGACCCGGGCGGGCTGCCGATCCAGGTTGCAGGGCATTGTGAGGCCCGGTCCAGAACCCCGTACAGGCGATTCCTGACCAGGAGGTCCCTGACTCTGGGACGGGTCAGCTTGGCGATGCTCTCTGGTTCCATGCGCTCTCCCGGAAAAACGGCCGGAAATTCATGTGGCGGCGTTTGGGGGAATGCCGGTGCTGTTGCTGCTTTGCCGTCTGCCGTTCCCCCGCCTTCAACCTGTCGATTCCCTTAAATCCTTTTCGGCACTTTGCAGAAAATTCTTAATCTGCAAATAGGCTTCTTTGCGTGCGGCAGTCTCTAAACACCGGTTTCCATCTCAACCGCCGCGCCGATAATCAGCATCCATTTTTTCATGACGTTGTGTGCTCCGTGTCTTTGTGTGAGTCCCGCCTTGACGGGATTGGCTGCGGTTATCCGCTCTATTGAACACTCATCAAAAACGCCATCAATTCATGGTTAAAGGCCTCGCTCTGTTCGATGTTGGAGAGGTGGGCCGCAGAGGGAAGGATCACCAGTCTGGATTGCGGGATGCGGTCGTGCATGGCCCGGGATGCCTCTACGGGGGTCCCAGGATCATCCTCGCCCACCATGATGAGGGTGGGGACCCTTATTTCATGCAGGCGATCCAGGTAGTCGAGGCGGCGAATGGCCTCGCTGCAGCCGATACACCCGTCCACCGGCGTGGCCAGGATCTGCTGGCGGATCAGATCCACCACCGGCGGGTTGAGGGCGATAAAGGGAGGGGTGAACCACCGTTCCAGCGTGGGCTGAACCGTGGGCCCCATCCCCTCTTTTCGGACCAGGTCGATCCGTTCCTGCCAGATCGGGTCGGCCTCTTTGGGAACAATGGCGGCCGTATCGCACAGGCAAAGTGTTTTCAATCTGCCGGGATGATCGAGGGACAGACACTGGCCGATCATTCCGCCCATGGAGATCCCGACCCAGTGGACCGCATCGATACTCAAGGCATCCAGCAAGGCCACGGCGTCTTCCCCTAATTGTGAAAGCGTGTAGGGGGGCGCAGTCGCCTCGGAACCCCCGTGCCCCCGGGTGTCATAGGCGAGTACACGGAAATGCCGGCCCAGGACATCCATCTGGGGCTGCCACATCACCAGGCTCGATGCGAGGGAATGGCTCAGAACCACCACCTCTGCGTCTTTCTTTTGCGATAGTTCATAATTTATCCGAATCCCGTTCGCTTTGATTTCCATAGCTTTTCTCCACCTAAATGCAAGGTCCTTAAACATTTTTTGAAAATCGGCGTATTACCCCGCAGAAGGCTGCGAGGAATCGGCCCGCAGACCATTTCCAATAATTTTGATACCATGGAAACGGACCGAGTTCAATGCATATTCCTGACATGACGTCGAAAATAACGCTCTGTCCTTGATAAGCGTTTTTGAAAAGGATATAGTGCGGTGCGTCTGCCGCATGAATAACGCTATGGAAGTATCTCAAGGTATGGACCCATCCAAAAATGAACTGACGCCCCTGAGGGACATTATTTCGGGACTGCTCACCGACGGAACCCTGTCGTTCAATCCGGATGACGTGGATATCTGGAAGGTATGGAACGAGGTGGTGGGCGAGACCATTTCAGAGAGCGCCCGGCCGTCCCGGATCAGGAAGCGTCGTCTCAGTGTCACGGTCTCAGATCCGATCTGGCTTCAGGAACTCAATTTCCTGGAATCAAGCATCAGGGAAAAGCTGAACGCCCGGTTGGGTCGCATGGCCGTTGACCGGATAGATTTCAGGATCGGCCGGCGATAGAAAAATTCCCCTGCCCCAGGAGCGGGGGAAGGACCTCCACGCCGGGCCGGCCCCCCTGTGTCGCCTCTATCAATGCCAGTTTGGCGCCCGAATCGATACTCGGGTAATTCAACTGGATCCGCTTCGGTTCAAGGTTGAACTGCCTCAGCCGGACGAGGATATCTGCCAGCCGGACGGCCGGATAGATCAGTGCAACCCTTCCTTTTTTCTTCAGAAGACAGCCTGCGGCAGACAGGATGTCGTCAATGGATGCCAGGAGTTCGTGCCTTGCAATGGCCCTTCGCGGATCGGGATTGATGCGGCCGCTTCTCATCTTTCGGTAGGGTGGGTTGCATATGACCACGTCCGCCGAGGCGCCGGCCATGGGCGGATATCGGATATCCCCCAGAACGACGTCCATCCTCTGGTCCAACCCGTTCAACCACGCGTTCCGCGTGGCCTGGGAGGCCAGTTCTTCCTGGATCTCCAGCCCCACGGCATGGCTCACCGGCCTTGTGAGGAGGAGGATAAGGGGGATGATGCCGCACCCGGTCCCGAGATCGATCACCCTGTCTCCCGGCCGGACAATCACGAATTGGGAAAGGAGGATGGCGTCGATGGAAAACCGATAGCCGTCTGTGGATTGGATAATCTGCAGCCGGCCGTCCAGAAACCGGTCGATGGACTCGCCGGGAAAAAGCGTTTGATCGATGATTGTCGATTGTCGATTGACGATTGGCCTTAGACTCTCGACTCTGGACTCTGAACTTATGATCCTCAACCTCAAACCCCTTGGGATGGATAATTAACGATTAAACGCCGGTCATCTCGTTTAGAGACCTTTAACCAACAACAACGCATGGGCAATGCGGAAAGCTCAGGGCATAAGACGTCAGCCTCAAAGGTTTCAATGGGAATCCAGCATTGGGCTTTTGCATCGAAGCTTTCAATCTTCTGATCATAGGGGTTCAAAACAGTCTTGCTTTCAATCATCAATCAACACTCATCAATCGAAAGGGACCTGGATGATCTCGTAAGGATCGATCCTGTTTAACACCAGCCCCGTCAATACCTTGGGATAGAAATAGGTCGATTTCCTCGGCATGACCAGGCCATTGCCCGCCACCTCTGTGACATGCGCCATCCGCGTGGGGTTTAAGAGAAACGCCATCTGATATTTTCCCGATACAATGGCCGAGACAGCCTTCGACATATTGCTCTGGTACTGAAATATCTCCTCATCGTCCAGGTCCTCTTTGCTGAATCCGAGTCCTTTCTGAAAAATGAACCGGGAAAGGACGAGGACGTCAAGGGCCTTGAGCGAAGGATGAAGGTCATGGCCGATCTCTGCTCGCATCTCCGGTTTCAACGAGAGGAGATGCCACTGATCGCTATCCTGCGCGTACCAGCCGAAAGCGGTCCGGTTTTCCCCCGACTGCGCAAGACGCTGCTTCAGTTCCTGCGACGCATGTGAGATGTCCCCTGTGTCGAGGGGAAACGCCTCCACATCAAACCATGGCTTCACTTTTTCAAGGAACGCTCGGGGATCGAATCCGGGAACCCTTTTTAGGAGCCTGTGGGAAGGAAGTATGGTAAGACCCTTGTCATTCATGCTGGAAAGGTACATCATGACGAATTCATACGACCGGTTCGCGGGTTTTTGCCCGTATCTGGCCCGCATCATGTCCCGGTAGTTTCGGGCGGTCTCGTAGCGGTGGTGGCCGTCGGCAATAAAGATGGATTTAGGGGCCATGGCCTCGGACACCTCTCTGAACAGGCCCCTTCGATTGAGGATCCAGAGTCGGTGCCGGGTGCCGTCTTCGAGGCGAAAATCCATTTGGGGCGGGCTTGTCAGGGTCTCGCTGCATGCGCCCAGCACCTCATTATCAAGGTCTTCATAGAGCCCGAAAATCTGGCTGAACTGGGCGTTGCACGCCCTGAACAGCTTGAGCCGGTCGTCTTTGTGGGCGGAGAAGGTCCTTTCATGGGGGAGGATCACGCCGGAGGCCGGGTCCTCGATGCGAGCGAGGGCGATGATGCCCCATCGGACCCTTTCCGGCTCGCCGTTTCCGGGGTCGTATGTCATGGCGGTAACGTAAAGGCACGGTTCCTTGGAGCGGATCAGGCTCCCGTCCGACTGCCATCGCTGAAAATGGTCTGCTGCACGGGTGTAGACATTGTCCCAATCCGAGTCGCCGGTCCGTTTTTTTCCTAAAATAAGCCGGATGACATTGTGGGGGTCTTCCTCATAGTATCGAAGCTGTTCCTCTTCCGAGATAACGTCATATGGGGGCGCTACCAGGCGGGAAATGTCTTGTCTCTGGTGAAAGTTGTAGGTTAACCCTCTAAATGGTGCGATAATCGCCATTGATGACTCCTTGTGTGAAAACTGGCTCTGTTTACGGGTTGCTCGTTACTCGTTGCCGGGCTGGTTCCGAAC
Organism: Candidatus Desulfacyla sp.; assembly: GCA_046484725.1. Lineage (GTDB taxonomy): Bacteria > Desulfobacterota > DSM-4660 > Desulfatiglandales > Desulfatiglandaceae > AUK324. The sequence goes on from JAWOIH010000492.1 coordinate 4,218, forward strand.
GTCAGGCACTTCCGAAACGTCTGAGATCGGATACGCCGAAGACGGTTCCAAAAAAACGCGCAAGCTCTTAATTTCTCTCAGTGGGCGGCCGGTGTCAAGTAAATTTAGAGACAGGAGGGGTATTCATGACTCTGATAGAAGAGGATCGTGATTCTGGGGCCCATGGTCGGCAGGGGGGCATGGGCCTGGTCATCGAGGGGGGAACCGCCGTTACCATGGCCCAAGGCCAAGGGCCCATCCCTGGGGCGAGGATTGTTGTGTCCGATGGGCGGATCGTTGAAATCGGAAAGATCGCAGAGACCCAGCTCCCCCCGGATGGTCGATTTGAAATGATTGATGCGGCCGATGCCATTGTGTTGCCGGGGCTGATCAACGCCCACACCCATGCTGCCATGACATTGTTCAGGGGGTTGGCGGACGACCTCCCGTTGAAGCAGTGGCTGTTTGAAAAGATCTTTCCGGCAGAGGCGGCCGTTCTGAACCCGGAGACCGTTTACTGGGGCGCCCTGCTCGGGTGTCTCGAAATGATCGCCTCGGGCACCACCTGTTTTGTGGACGGCTATTTTTTTCAGGGCCAGACGGTTCGGGCCGCCCACGCTGCCGGGCTCAGGGGGATCATGGCCCAGGGGGTGATCGATTTTCCTGCACCCGGCGTCCCCGACCCTCATGACAATCTCAGATCCGCAAGGGAGTTCATCGAAAAGTGGGACCGCTTTTCCGATCTTATCACGCCGGGGATATTCTGTCACAGTCCTCTTACCTGTTCAGGCCGCACCCTGAGAGATGCATGGAAGATATCGAAAGAACATGATCTGCCTCTCCAGATTCATCTCTCCGAGACGGTTGAAGAGGTTAGGGAAACGATCACACGGTACGGCAAACGGCCGGTTCACTACCTGGATCAATTGGGTCTGCTGGACAGCTCCCTGATTGCGGCCCACGGCGTGCATCTCGACATTGAGGAGATCGAGCGTCTTTCGGAAACAGGGGTCAAGATCGTACACGTCCCTGAGAGCAATATGAAGCTGGGATCGGGCGTGGCCCCGGTCGCCGCCATGATGCGCGCCGGGATCGCCATGGGATTGGGCACGGACGGGTGCGCCTCCAACAACGACCTGGATCTTTTCTGCGAGATGGAGACCGCTGCGAAAACGGCCAAGGTCTTTGACCGGGACCCGTTGAGCCTGGATGCAGGGACGGCCCTCGGCCTGGCCACCACCGGGGGCGCCGCGGTTATGGGGCTGGAAGGGGAGATCGGAACCCTTGAAAAGGGGAAAAAGGCGGACATGATCATTGTCGATCTTGACAAGCCCCATCTCTGTCCCATGTACGACCCTGTCTCCGCCCTGGTCTATTCCGCCAATGGGAGCGATGTGAGGGACGTTATTGTAAACGGTCGGATTTTAATGAGAAAAAGGCAATTTACGACCATCGATGCGGAGGAGGTCATGGGAAAGGTGAGGGAGATTGGAAAGAGGATTATGGGATTAAGGGATTGAGGAATTGAGGGATTGAAGAATTTGGGAATTAAGGGAGTTAGGGGTTAAGGAATTGAAAAATGAAGTGTGAACGCGGAACGAGGGAGCTCTCTGCGAGATTTGTGGAAATCTCCATGTCTCTGTGCCTCCGTGTGAGATCCGGGCTAAGGGAGGAGGGCCGTGATGAGCCCCATGGCTTCCAAGGGGTCTCCTGCACAGCGGACCCCGGGGATGTCTTTCCATGTCTCGAGTCCGATGACCGGTTTGTTTGCCTTGAGGGCCAGGGCGATTTCCGAAAGGGCTCCGTATCCTCCGGATATTGCGACAACGGCATCGGATGATCGGATGATTAGAAGGTTGCGTCCATCTCCCAGGCCTGTGGGGACAGCAATGTTGATATGGGGATTGGCCGATGTCCTGTCAAGCCCTGATAGTATCCCTACCGTCATCCCGCCTGCTTCGACGCATCCCTTCGCGGCCCCTTCCATGACGCCCTTGAGCCCGCCGCAGACAAGGATCCACCCCCGTTTCCCTATCTCGAAGCCGAGCTTCCTGGCGAGTTCGTAGGTCGGGGCAGGGCACGCACCGGCCCCTATCACGCCGATATAGTGGTTCATTTCCGCAGAACCCCCCGTCGTTTCAGAAAAACCATTGCCTTGAGGTGGCTTTATTTGCTATTTAGAGGTCTCAGGATGATCGCAGGATTTCCTGAACACGGTTTTAAAAGCAACGTGACGGGACAGAGATACAGGAGAACCGTTGTTTTCTTGCCAACTCATATCCGGTCGCGCACATAACTTCAAGCCCAATCTTACCTCTTTGGGCCACAATATCATACATACAGGGTGATCCCAACACATGGTTAAAAAAAGAAACATAGGACTTATCGCGGCCGTCATCTCAATCGTGGTGGTATTAGGTTTTCTGGGCTGGTTTTTAATGATGATTTTTGAGTCGGAGAAACCGAAGATTCTATTGGCGCCGCTCCCTGAATATTTTACTGAAAAGCAGGAACTCGGGCTCACCGTGACGGATGCGAAAAGAGGAATCCGGCGGATCGAGGTGTCTGTGAAGCAGGGAGGCAGGTCCATGACTGTTCTTGAAAAGACCTTCCCCTTTATCGGTCTTCTCAACCGCGAGGGAACCCATCGCTTCGAGACCCGTTTCCCGGTGGATCTCTCCAGCCTCAATCTGGCCCAGGGCCGGGCGGACCTCTATGTGTCTGTATGGGATTATTCGAGAAAAAGCGGGGGCGATGGGAACCATTCCATATTCGAACACAAGATGATCGTGGATACCATCCCCCCGGCCATCAGGTCTCTGAGCAGTCAGAACTACGTCAATATGGGCGGAAGCGGACTGGTGGTTTACCAGACCAACTCTGATGCCACAAAGAGCGGGCTGTTTGTCAATGACACCTTCTTTCCCGGTTTCCCTGCTGGAGAAGACGCTCAGGAAGGGATGTATGTCTGCTATTTCGCCCTTCCGTTCGATATCCAAGGGAAACCGGAGATCTATCTGTGGGCGGAAGATCGGGCCGGCAATCATTCGAGGGGCATCTTTAACTGTCATATTCGCCAGAAGCGTTTCCGCAAAGATAAGATGAACATCACCGACCGGTTTCTGGAACAGATCCTTCCCTATTTTTCATCTTATCTCAAAGATATGACCGGTCCGGATATCGATAAGTTCCTTAAGATCAATCGGGAGCTCCGACGTGAAAACGCACTCGCCTTCAACAATCTGAGGACAGAAACAAGTCCGAAGATGCTCTGGGAAGGGGTTTGGGTGAGACTCAAAAACGCGGCCAACATGGCAGGGTTTGGAGACCATCGGTCCTACTATTATAAAGGGGAAAAGGTCGATGAACAGACCCATATGGGCGTGGATCTGGCCTCTTTAGCCAATTCCGAGGTCCAGGCCGCCAACAACGGCCGGGTCATTTATGCGGAAGGACTTGGCATCTACGGCTTGACCGTGGTCCTGGATCACGGCCAGGGACTTGCCTCCATCTATTCCCATCTCAGCGGCATCGGCGTACAGAAGGGGCAGGATGTCAAGAAAGGCGACATCCTTGGAACGACCGGACAGACGGGGCTGGCCGGGGGGGATCACCTCCATTACGGCGTTATGGTCAACGGCCTGTTCGTCAATCCCATCGAGTGGTGGGACCCTCACTGGATTCAGGATAATGTCACCAAAAAACTGGAGATGCTGAAGAAGTGAGGCACTTCTGAACGCGGAACTCGGAACGGGGAACGCGGAAGGAAGAGGGCAATGAATTTGTCATGTGTCGTCATGTGTGAGGCACTTCTGAATGCGGAGCTCGGAACGCGGAACGAAGAGGGCCACGAAGTTGTCATGTGTCGTCATGTGTGGTCAAACCTCATGACAGCGAAGCGACTGACCATACATGACCCTATCATGACTTTTTTTTACTCGGAATCCCGAGCAATTTTTTTGCCAGTTTAATCTTCTTGTCCAATTGACCCTCCCTGAAGATCATCACCCGCTGTGCCTGGGGGGATCCTGCGCCGTGCATGGATTCCACCAGGGCCGTGCCCCCCGTCATGGCCTCGATCAGGCGGGCGATCTTGATCCGGTGCTTCGTAGGGATACCCTTTGCCCCTGAGAAATATTTTTCGACCAGATGGCCGATCTCTTCGTTTTCCAGGTCGTACTGGCTGGGAAGGGTCGCGATAAACCCTCCTGCCAGGTCTACGGCCAGGCGGGCGATCTCAAAGTGAAACCGGGTGACGTTCTGCTTGCACACGTTGGCCAGCATGGTGTCCACCATATAGGCCCCCGATGGCGTGGGCCAGCCTTCTGCCGAACAGGCAATGGAGGAGCTGTAAAGGGTCTCGCACAGATGGATCATCTCCGTGACCTTGTCCTTGACATGGGAGGCCTTTGCGGTTCCCTGGATCTGGGTCAGATAGCTGACGGCCCCGGTCAGGACATCCATGAGGCCGGTCTTGCAGGCCCCGTAATTGGCGCGGTGGTGGGCCGCGAACCGGTAGACCAGGGCGCCGGTAAAATCCGTCTCGCCATCCATGAACACCCTCTCTGTGGGCACAAAGACATCCTCGAATGCGATGACCGCCTCCCCGCCCACGGCCCCGAAGGAGGGCTTGCCCACGTCGATCCGCTCCCGGTTGTCGCGGCGGTCGTCGTTGGCCTGACGACCGAAGATCATGGTGACCCCCGGCGCATCCACGGGTATGGCGCAGACCACGGCATAGTCCCTGGACCGTTCATCCATGGCCGACGTGGGCATGACCAGGATCTCGTGGGAATTCACGGCCCCGGTCATATGGATCTTGGCGCCCCGAATCACGATCCCGTCATCCCGCCGCTCCACCACATGGACATATTGGTCCGGATCGGGCTGGTCCGCTGCACTCTTGGACCGATCGCCTTTCGGATCTGTCATGGCCCCCACCACCATCAGGTTTTCATCCTGAATCCAGGTCAGCCATTTCTTGAATCGTTCGAGATAATCGGTCCCGTGCTTCTCATCGATTTCGTAGGCCACGGAGTAGGTGGCGTTGATCCCATCATGGCCCACACACCGCTGAAAGCAGGTGGCGGTCTTTTGGCCCAGCACCCTCAGGAGCTTGATCTTCTTGATCAGGTCCTCGATATTCTGATGCACATGGGTGAAGCGGCTGATGGTCCTTCCGGTCAGGTGTGAGGTGGTCGTGGCCAGGTCTTTATAGGCGTTATCATTCGCCAGGGCATAGGTCATGGCCGCAGCCCGCACATGGGGGGCCGTGGCCGGGTGACGGGTCACATCCTCAATCTTCTTACCCTTGTAATAGATGCGGGGGTGCATTTGCCTGAGGCTTTCCATATATTCGGCGCCGTTTTTGAGTTTCATGGGTGCTCCTTTATTTGCTTGTTGCTACTCCTTTTTGTCTCAGTGTCCGGCGGAGGAATCTGCCTGTCAGGGTCGTGGGTATTTCAGGGACAAATTCCACCTGCCTTTTGAGATTGATAGAGCCGGTTTCTCACCCTTATGCATTTCAGCTTTTATGGAAGTCTTGGAAAGGGAGAACGGCTTTTAAATGAAATGCACGCATCCATCCGGTACCCCGTGGTGGGCGATAGC
>JAWOIH010000503.1:0-10777 GCA_046484725.1 Candidatus Desulfacyla sp.
GCCATTCTAAGGGTGGTGTCCTTATAAATCTCCACACCTGTCCCGCCCATGCCCAAGAGAAGGATGGGACCGAACTGGTAATCGACCTTGGAGCCGACGATCATCTCCACGCCCGACAGGGATTCCTCCACGAGCACGCCCCTGAAGCCCTCGATGCCGCTGAACCGGTGGAAGGCCTCTGCCAGGGCGATCTTGTTGTCAATACCGGCCATCACTCCCCCCGCCTCGGTCTTGTGGACCACCTGAGGGGAAACCACCTTGGCCACCACCGGGTATCCGATCCGCTCGGCAAATTCGACCGCCTCGTCCAGACGGTCGGTGCATGTGAATTGAGGGACATCGAGCCCTGCGAGGGATAGGATCCGTTTGGCGTCCGGCTCCAGCACCCAGCCCCATTCCTTTGATCCGGAAAGGATATCCAGGATTTCTGGATTCAACATGGCTGGCGTCTCCTCAATCCCTTGGCCTGAAGGACAGCTCCCTCGATGGCCGGCGAAACCGGTATCCGGTTGAGTTCAAATCCGTCGATGAGCATTCGATATTTTTCCACGTTGGGCACATAGGCGACCATCGGCTTTCCTTCTCTCAGATAGACCCGGCTCAGCCTGGCGCCCAGGTCCGATGTGGTCCCCGGCGAATAGGGAAGGACCAGCAACAGGATGCAGTCCACCTCGTCGGTCCTGCTGAGACACTCAGCCGCAGTCAAAAAATCTTCGTCCACGGAACTCCCTGTCAGATCGATCGGGTTTCCAAGGGCGGCGATGGGCTGCGCGGCCTTGGACAACCCCTTCCGAATCTCCGCCTGCACCGCTTCCGAGACAGGGGGGACGGAAAGGCCATGGGAGGCGCACAGGTCCACTGCGAGGGCGCCATGTCCGCCGCTGCCGGTGATGATCCCTATCTTTCCCTGGATCGGCGTGTCGTAGCAGCTCAGGGATTCGCAGAAGGACACCAGCTCGAACTGGCTCCGCGCCTCCACCACCCCGTACTGGGAGAGCACCTCTGAGAAGACCTCGTAATCGCCGGCCAGGGAGGCCGTATGACTGGACACGGCCCGCCCCCCCTCCGGGGTCCTCCCCGACTTGAGGGCAATGACCGGTTTGCCGCACTGGCTGGCGGCCATTACAAACTCCCTCCCTCCGCCTTTTTCGAAGCCCTCCAGATAGAAGGCAATGACCCCTGTTCCGGGATGGGCCGACAGATACCCAAGGAGCGCCACCTCGTCGATGAGGGCCTTATTCCCGACGCTGACGGCCACAGACAACCCCACCCCCTCATCAGACAGATTGATCATCTGGTCCACCAGGACGCCCCCGCTCTGACTGACCAGGGCGATATTGCCGGCGGCCGGATAGACCATCCGTTCGCTGGGGATAAAAAAGGTGTCCACATGATCAGGCGAATAAATGCCCAGGCAGTTGGGCCCCACAAAGGGGAAATCCGCCTCCCTGGCGATATCCACCATACGGTCCTGCAGGTCCTTTCGACCGCTTTCGGCAAATCCGCCGGAGATAACGACGGCCCCCCCCACCCCGGCCTCGATGCACTCGGAAAGGACCCCGGGGGCCAGATCGGCCCGTACGGCGATAACCGCCAGATCGACCTTCTCCGGGATATCCGATACACGGGGAAAGATCTCCCTCCGGTGAAACGAGCCTCCTTTGGGATTCACTGCAAAGGCCTCTACCGGATATCGGAGGCGGTTCTTGTTAAAGACCACATTGGCCGGGTGGCTGTCATTGCTCATGGAGACGCCGATGACCGCCATGGTCTTGGGTTCGAACAGCTTCTGATAGTCCATCCATTCCCCCCAAAGCAAGTGACTAAAGTGAGCTAAGGTGACTGAAGTGTCTGAAGTTTGGGATGTGGAGCGAGATGTTGAGCGCAAAATCCCTGATGGTTTGACCCGGATTCTCCAGTTTCACTCATCCTCCACTGCACCATTCAATGATTCAACGACTCGACCATGCCGCTATTGCTTCCCGAAAATCCTCTCTTTCGCCCTGTTCCTCTGAACCAGACAGGCCCTTATCAGGATAATCAGGACCGGAAAGAGGACGAATACGATGTCGTCGCCCCGTCCGGGCGAAAGATCCGGCATAAAATAATAGACAATGCCCGCGAACAACAGGCTGATCCTCAGAGCCCTCCCATACCCCATAAACGTAAAGACCCTCAGGAAACTCAGGAAGCAGAGGGTCCAAAAGAAAAAGAGGAGGGCATTGCCCAGGTACCTGTACCGGGGAGGGAGCTGATCGGAAACCGTGCGGAGGAACCTGTCGAAGGGGCTCCCGCTCTTCTTCAGCTTTATCCGGATCACATCGCCGATGGTGGTCTTTTCGTCCACGTAGGCGCCGCCGGGAATCAAAAAATCAAGGGTAAAGGGCGCCCCATCTTTGTGGAGCGCGTCATTCGAGGCCCTGAATGGAAGTTGAAGCAGATACTTCCCGAGAAAAAACCCGAACACACAGATGCAGGCCAAACATAAGAGGAGGATCAGTTGACATATCCCCTTTTTCATCATCTTGTCGCTCCTGGTGACAGACAGAGCCTGCTGTAATGATACACGGACCGATTCCGGTGCGTTTTGCGAAAAACCATTGCGAAAAACAGGGTCTCCCCGCCCTGCTGCCGGCCCGGAAAGATGTGGCACATAACGAGGCAATTGTCAATCACTACACGCCTTCCCATTGCGATGGCTGGGCCATTCACGGCAGTTTAGGGCCGTCCTCTCCCGGGGATGCCCAATGGCCCCGAGACCGGACTATAGGTTGTACTTGGCCCCCAGGGCCTGGTAATGGGCCGGGAACTCCGGCTGAAAATTCTGGTAATAGGTGATGGGATAGCGGGCCCCGGCCTTTTTCCCCGATTCTCGAAGGCCCAAAATAAACCTGTCCAAGAAAGAACAGGGCATGGCAAAGATCATCTCGTCATCACCGGTCATGGAGAATATGCGGTCGCCCGGTCCCGGAATAATGATCCTCGGTTCCCCCGTTTTCAGGGGACGGATCAGGTATTCCGGGCATTCCACCTTGCCCCCGAAAAGGCCCCGGATTTTTTCTTCCCTGTCAAAAGTGGCTGCCTGCAAGATGCGCGACACCTGGCCGGGATTGCCATAAAGGACAATGGTGTCCGGGATCATGCTGATTTTCTGGAGGGGAGCGATGAGGAGTGCCTGATATTCGTCCCTGTCGAGAAAACACATCTGATCCACTTCCTTTACGGTCTTTTCCATATCGCTTTTGTACATGGATTCAAAGAAGGATTCCGCCATCTCCTTCCGGGGATCATCTGCGCTGGTAAACCCGAAGGCCAGCGAGGCCAGAATGCAGATGATATCTTCCCTGGTAATGCCCATCTGCCAGCCATAGATTCGCGCCATGGTCATTGCCTGACAGATCGTAATCTTCTTTTTCAGGAATAGGGCAGGTCTTCGGGCCTTTTCCGGCAAGTCCTCCGGGTTTTTCAAAAACTTCACCCCGACCGGCAATGTCTTCAGTCTCAGGTTGTTGTAGACAAATTCCGCTTTGCCCGCGAGTTCCGATGTGTCCATGGTTATCTCCCCTTCTCGTGTGAAACTTGATACTGGATACTCGATGCTGGACATTGAATGTTCGTCCCTTAGGGAGTTTCTGCCTGATCCGACCGGCCTTCTTGCCGGCCATACGCGACGCTCCTATGGAATTTCGCAAGCCATCTCAGGGGACCCTTTCAGGGCCTTTTTCGGTTCCAGGGCGTTCGGTCCGGACCCTTCACCATTCCCCGCTCCGCGTTCCGAGTTCCGCGTTCAGATTCCCATATATTCAATTCCCCGAGGGTGTCTTTACTGCCAGGCACGACATGCCCATAATCTCCGGCACATCCCGCTTGCGATCCTCATGCCTCAGGAAGAAATCCAGGCCGATCCGAACATATTCATCCGGCCGGTATTGATAGGTATTGTGCCCGCACCTCGGGAGTACCGATAATTCTCCCTTGGGCAGACTGCGATACATGGCCACCCCCTGCTCCACCTCAAAAATGGAACTCCGGTCCGGATAGAGCACCAGCGTCGGACATTGGACCCTTGACAGGACAGGCCTCAAATCAAACACATCGCTCCCGTAGGCCCCTCCGAATCGCCGGAACTGATCGAAAAAAGGCTCCGCCTTGTCGCCGTGCCACTCTCTTACCTTCTCCTGCAATTCAGGTTCCAACTCCATGAACGCCTTGGGAAAATCCGATTTATTTTTCTCCACCATGGGAACAGCGCTGTAGCACTGGGTGCTCGAAATGACCATGCTGTGGACCTGATCCGGGCGGCTTGCCGCGTAATCCGCAGCCACCACGCCTCCCTCGCACTGTCCAATGATATGAAACCGCTCCATACCCACGGCAGAGACCAGGGTCCGCATTTCTTCGACGCTCTCGGACCGGAATCGATCACTCACATAGAACTCCATGAAGCCGGGACCTTCCTCTGATCGGCCGTAGCCCCTCCGGTCGTACATGAGTATCCGGTAGCCCCTCTCCACCAGCGCCGGGTAGATCTCCTTCCAGATCTTCGTGCAACCGAACCCGTGGTGAAGGAGCACAATCGCCCCTTTATCCCCATTTTCGCCGTGACATTCATAGTAGATATGTATTCCGTTGATGCGTTCAAATGGCATGAAATCCTCCTCTGCGATCCATGGGCCTTGTCCTCCAGGAACGCCTCCACTCCCCTTTCTTCCGAAAGGCTGACAGGTTAAACCGGAAATCCCCCTGGGAACCGGTATCCGGCACTTTATGCTTGACCTCTGAAGATTATCCTGATATAGGCTTCCCCGACGACCCGGATGGATACGCTCCATTGCCTTGATGATAGATTCAGCCCTTGATGACACCCAAGGGTCTCACCCGGGCGACTTTCGTGGCCAGGTTGGCGCCTTCAACGACGTCAACCACCTGTGATATGTCCTTGTAGGCCTCTGGCATTTCTTCTTTAAGCGTTCGTATGCCCCTGGATTGAACAACAATGCCTCTATCTTCCAACTCGCGGTGAATGGCCCGGCCCTTTGCCCGTTTTACCGCCTGGGTCCGGCTCAACAGCCGGCCGGCGCCATGGCAGCTGGAACCAAAACTGTGCTCCATGGACCCCGGCGCCCCGGCCAACACATAGGAGTGGGTGCCCATGTCGCCGGGGATGAGGACCGGCTGCCCCGTAGCGCGATAGACCTCGGGGAGGAGGGAATGACCGGCCGGCAACGCACGGGTCGCGCCCTTCCGATGGACGCAGACCATGGTCGCTTTCCCGGAGACCCGGTGCAGTTCTTTCTTGGCGATATTGTGGCAGACGTCATAAAGAAGGTTCATGCCCAGCTCATCGGGGCGGAGGGAGAGCGTTTTCAGAAACGTCTCCTCGATCCAGTGCATCAGGATCTGGCGGTTGGCCCAGGCGTAATTGGCCGCGCATGCCATGGCCGCCAGGTACCGCCGGGCAAGGTCCGATGTCAGGAGGGCGCAGGCCAACTGCCGGTCCGGAAGTTCAACGGACGGGCGCCCGCGGAACGCGCTTCGACTCATCTCCTTCAGAAAGTCGTCGCATATCTGGTGGCCGAATCCGCGTGAACCGGTGTGGATGAAAACCGTCACCTGGCCTTCAAACAGGTGATACTGTCGGGCCTTTTCCCGGTCAAAGATCTGATCGACCACCTGAATCTCGACGAAATGGTTACCGGACCCCAGGGTTCCCAACTGGTCGCGGCCTCTCTGGACGGCCCGGTCGCTGAGGACCGATGGATCGGCCCCTTCCATGGCGCCATGGTCTTCGGTTCTCTCCAGGTCCTCCGGCGTGCCGAGACCCCTTTGAACGGCCCAGTCAGCCCCCATCACGGCGACCTGGTTTTCTTCCGACCTGGAGAGGTGAATGGGGCCCCTCGAACCGACCCCGCTGGGAATATTTTTGAAAAGGTCGGAGACGAGATTTTCCATAAAGGGATGAATGTCATCGCCGCGAAGCAGGGTCGTCATGAGCCTGCATCCGCAATTGATATCATATCCGACCCCACCGGGAGAGACAATGCCTTCATCCAGTTCAAAGGCCGCGACCCCGCCGATGGGGAACCCGTAACCCCAGTGGATATCCGGCATCGCCAGTGAATGGCCCACAATGCCGGGCAGCATGGCCACGTTTGCCACCTGTGTGAGGCTTTGATCCTCCCGGATCGATTGTATCAGTTCACTGTTCGCGAAGACGAGCCCCGGGACGCGCATGGCCCCGGTCTGCGGAATCATCCACCGGTAATCGTCTATTTTTTCTAATTGTATGTTCATGACGCAAAAAGTGGGTGATGGGGTATCCGTCTCATCTGCCTTCCCGAAGTCAGGCCTCTGTCTCGATCCGACTGACCACGGCCAAAGGCAGCGCTCATATTAAAGGTCAAAGATCACGGTTGCCTCCCAGCCGTATCCCCTGCGGTCGACCTCGATCTGATGATAGGTAACCGCCTTGATTTCGGTTACCACCTCATGCTGCTTCGGGTTGAAGGGGGCAACGAGCAGCGTGGCCTCAAGCCGGGTTTCCGTGATGGAATCGATGTCAATACCCATAACCACCTTGCTTTCACCCTGTAGAAGATAGAGGATTTCACCCAACCACCGCACCATCAGATCAGAGAGGTCTTCTCCGCTGACCGAGAGCTTGAGGATAGACGTTTTTGCAGCCGGCCTCTTCTTGATCATTATCTGCATCAGTGATTGGGCGGCATTCTCGAACAGGCCCCCCAGGGTGGGTGCCGTCACCGTTATCCCCATATCGGCGGTATGGTCCAGAAAAGTGAAGTGCGGCATGTTGAAAGTCATCTGAAGCAGCCATGCCTGCGATAAAGGATTACCATAAAAATAAGTTCCAGGGTTCAGACGTTCATTCGCATGCGCATCCATCTTAGTTTCAAACAAATCAATTGTCAAAATCTTATCCGGAATTCTTGTCCAACCCTATGGGAACGGAGGAAAAAACCATGAATTGTGCTTTTTGCGGACACAAGGTGAAACTGACAGACAAGGTAATGCGGAGGGATGTGTGCCCCCACTGCTCACGGGATCTCAGATGCTGCAGGCAGTGCAACTTCTATGACCATCACGCCTACAACGAATGCAAAGAGGTGATGGCCGAGCGGGTCATCGATAAGGAACGCGCCAATTTCTGCAACTATTTCGTACCCAGAGGCTCTTCCCTTTCAATCCCGGACAGGGCAGCGGATGCCAGAGAGGCACTTGAGGCCCTTTTCAGGAAATAGGCGAATTCCAAGACCTTACGCTCAGACTGGGCTCAGCGCTGACGGGCGACCGCCCTTTTTACGCAATCCAGCGTTTCATTCATTTTATGCTGAGACTGGTTGAAAAATATGACGAAATAGTAAAACTCGCCCAGACCGTCGTCTATATATCCCACTCGGGTGCGGATTCCATTGAGTGAACCTGTCTTGTAATAAACCTGATCCTTTGCCGTGAGGAGATGTCGGTAAGGCCTGAACTGTTTCAAGACGGCCAGCATGTCAAGGGCGGACAGACGGTTCTCCCTCGAAATCCCCGATCCCTCTACAATCGTGAGGTTCTGTAATGCGAGCTTTTTTTGGGCAAAACCCGCGACGGCATCAGCCCCCTTGGCCAGGGTCGCCGGCGGACCGTATGTTGAAGCGCCCAATGCAAGAAAGAGCTGATTGGCCATGAAATTGCTCGATGATTTCAGCATCTTCTGGACAACGGTCTCCAGGGGGAAAACAGACTCGTAGGTGTAAACCCGCCTATCCTCAGGCCCCACCCTCCCCGAACGGACGGAACCGTCGCACGCAACCCCTTTCTCTCTCAAAAAATAGAGGAGCAATTCCCCTGCATAACAGGCCGCGCTTTGGGAATCGTACAAAAACGTGTGGCGACCCGGCTTCAGGCCCAGAGACCGTATCCGATCTCTGGCAAAGGGAATCATGGGCGTCTGTTTTTCTGAAGAGACAATCCTCCCATTTCTGTCCCGTTGAAATCCGATGGTATTGAAATTGGCGCAGATCGCGCCGACCGGGGCATCATAGGGGTTGGTGGAGCCCCCGCAACCCGCTATGGTTATCTGCGGGGAGAAATAGCTGTCATCCAGTATGAGCGATCGAAATCTGTGGACTTTCCCTGAGAGGGCATCGGCCAATCCATCCAAGACCTCCGAGATCAGTAGGGGATCGCCATATCCCTTAAGCTTGAGGTTCTGAAAGGGATCCATATAGAATTCCGTTCGGAACCTGTAGGACGGCCCAAGTTGTTCGAGGGCCGCAAGGGCGGTCAATACCTTCAGGGTGGATGCCGGAATGCACTTTTTCTTCTCGTTCTTCCGGTAGAGGATCCGTCCACGCGGGTCTGCAATCAGAAGGGCGTCTGTTGCGGTGATGTTTGAGAGGCAAGGGAGGCCCTGTTTACTGGCGGCTAAAGGGGGATCAAGAAGAAATAGCCCGGCGAACGCCATCCCAAGCCCTATGGCCCGGAGGCTCCTCCTGCCGGAGCCGGCAAAGAGAGAGCCGCTTCTGCGGGCAGGTTTCAACAGGGGGCCTGGCATAGAATTCATCGGGTCTTGGGCTGGTAGGTTTCGTAGTATCCCATGACCCGTTTCACAAATTCATGGGTCTCAGGAAACGGCGGCACCCCCTTATACGACTCCACGGTATCCGGCCCGGCATTGTAGGCGGCCAGGGCCAGGATCTTGTCGTTCTTGAATCGCTTCAGGAGGAGGCTCAGATACCGGGTGCCGCCAAAGATGTTTTCTTCCGGGTCAAAGGGGTCACCCACTTCCATGTCGCCCGCTGTGCCGGGCATCAACTGCATCAGCCCCTGGGCGCCCTTGGAAGAGACCGCCCGGTGGTTGAAGCCCGATTCAGCCTTGATAACGGCCTGGATGAGGTGCGGCTCAATCCCGAACTGCGTGGAGGCCTGTTTAATAATTCCCTGGTAATCATCCAGATATTTGCCAAGGCCTTTCCGGGAACCCGGGACAAAGATGCGGTAGCGGCTGTCGGTCTTGACGTTGGTGAAATGCCATACCCCGTTTTTGTCTACATATCGGTAGATCTCTCCCTGGGCAGGGAGCGCTGCAGGCAGCGACGCCGTCAGAGTCAGGGCAACGGCCCAGCATATGCGAGAAAAAAATGATCTCACCCTAGTCGCTTCCAGTCCGCAAGGAACTTTTCCAGCCCGATTTCGGTCAACGGATGCCGAATCAACTGCTGAATCACCTTGAAGGGGATCGTGGCAATGTCGGCGCCCATGAGGGCCGCATCCAGTACATGGATCGGATTGCGAATGCTCGCAACGATCACCTCGGTATCAAAGCTGTAGTTTTCATAGATGGTCAGGATCTGCTCTACCAGATCCATTCCCACATGGCTGATATCATCCAGCCTTCCCACAAAGGGGCTGATGTATGCAGCCCCGGCCTTGGCGGCCATGAGGGCCTGGACCGGTGAAAAACAGAGGGTCACATTGGTCTTGATCCCTTCCCGGGCCAGTACGGCAACGGCCTTCAGTCCTTCTTCAATCAGCGGAATTTTCACCACAATGTTATCGGCAATCCGGGCCAGGTCCTGGGCCTCCTTCACCATCCCTTCTGCATCGAGACTCACCACCTCCGCGCTCACAGGACCGTTCACGATGTCGCATATTTCCTTGATAAGTCCCTTGAACGCCCTTCCCTCTTTCGCCACCAGACTCGGGTTGGTGGTCACGCCGTCCACCATGCCCAGTGCACTGGCCTCTTTGATCTCTTCGATGTTTGCCGTGTCGATAAAAAATTTCATATATCCCCCGCGTTCATTTTCGATTTTCGGTTTTCGATTGCCGACTAAGAAACGGCCCGTAATGCCTTCTGCCCTAACGCTTTAATCCCGGTGGCATCCCGCTTCAATGCCACTACCCTTTCGCCTCTTTCTCAAATCGGTCCGCGCACGCCTCGCTGCAAAAAAAATACTCCCTGCCAGCCACGATCCTTCTATATGCCGTCCTCCTCGGGATGTAGGTCTTGCAGAAGGGATCCTGGACCATCTCGTCGACGGATCCGGCCTCGGGAGGCGGTTCCGCCTTTTGCCCCGGGCCAAGATACTTTCGCACCAGGCGATAGGCGAAATAAGCCATAAATATGAGTATCAGGAACTTTATCATGTACCGCTCAACGGGACCACGGCCTGCCCTTCAACAGGCAGATCCTTCATCAGATCAGCCATGCTCCTCCCCAAAACCGGATGAACCAATCCCGGATTCAATTGCGCCATCGGCATGAGGACGAACCTTCTCTGGTGCATCAACGGGTGCGGAACCCTCAGCTGCGTCTCTTCGATTACCCTATTCCCATAAAGGAGGATATCGAGGTCAATGATACGGGGCTCCCATTTCCGTCGTCGAAGCCTCCCCATCCCGGACTCGATGGAAAGAAGAGACCTCAACAGCTCCTGCGGAGCAAGGGTCGTTTCAATCCGAACAACTCCATTCACATACCACTCCTGAGATGTCGCACCCACCGGCTCCGTCCGATAGAAATCGGATCTATCCGTCACCGTACATCCATCGAGATGATTAATCAAATCAATTGCTTTAAGGCAATTATGCAACGGTTCTCCCACATTCGATCCGATCCCGATATAGGCCGTTTCAGCGGTAAATGAAGGCCCCGCAGACACCTAAAACCTCATCCCTTTCACCCTCCCTCTTTATTATTCTACTGGATATAGAGATACTGGGGATATTATTATAAAAGGGTGACCTGCCCCCCATAAGTTACAACAAT
>JAWOIH010000016.1:0-5182 GCA_046484725.1 Candidatus Desulfacyla sp.
AAGGCGATTCGAAGCGAACAGGTGCTGAATGAAAGCACAGGAGAAGGGGAAGGCGGCGCAAGAGGGGTGCCTGGCATCCTATCCAATACAACACAAGGACAGTCTGCGTTGGCTATGGAAAAGAAAAACGGGTCATCCGCCGGCGAGACCTTCAATAAACAGGAACGTACGGTAAACTATGAGATCAGCAAGGTCACGAGTCACACGGTGGAACCTTATCCAAAGGTTGTCAGGGTATCGACCGCCGTGATTGTTGACGGCGTTCATGCCTATAGTGAGGGGAAGGACGGGAAGGGGGAGTGGAAATATTCTCCAAGATCTGATGAAGAGATGACCAAGCTTGAGAAAATCGTTAAAAGGGCCGTCAATTTCGATCCCGACCGGGGAGATGAAATTGAAGTGGTCAACATCCCGTTCAACAAGGTTGATCCTGAGTGGGGAGAAGGGGAACAGGGGGAATCTCAAGGTCGCTGGCTTTCATATGCACGACAATATGGCCCTTCCGCAAAATCTATCCTTATGGTCATGTTTCTCCTCTGCATCTTCCTGTTTGTGGTGAGGCCCATGCTGCGGTGGCTTACCGCCGGCGCCGGTTCTAAACAAAGGATGCTGGTGCAGCTTCCCAAGACCCTTTCGGAGATAGAAAATGAATTTGGAGCAAGCCCATCCAGCAAGGATAAGGCGGTAAATTTGATTGCCTCGGATGAAGAGAATTCCCTCAAGTTGGTACGGCGCTGGTTGAGCGAAGAGAAGGCATAGACAATCCAGATTCAATGCCTTCAATCAGTAACCATCCATAGAAGGACAGGAACAAACATATGGACCCGAAACATCTGCCGGGCTCGATCAAGGCAGCAATACTCATTCAGTCTGCCGGAAAGGTCATGTCAGAAAGAATCCTGCAGAGGCTGGAAAATGAGGAACGAAAGCTGGTACGAGACCACCTGGTCCAGATGGGGGAGATATCCCCCGATTTGGTGGAGAAGGTGGCAGAGGAATTTCTTCAGCTCTCAGAGCGGATGAAAGCGCCTCAGCTTGGGGGTCCGCCTGCCATAAAAACATCGGAGCCGGAGGAAAGCCCTCCGCCCGCCTCCTCTGGAAAATCCTCCGACCTTTCGGCCTTGAGGGCACTGGAACCGGACCATCTCCTCGAATTGGTGAGAGATGAACATCCTCAAACCATCGCCATGATCCTGGTGCATGTCAATCCGGAAGTGGCCAGCGCGGTATTGGCCAATTTGCCTGACCAGACCAAGGCCGATGTAGGGAGAAGGATTGCCACCCTGGATAAGGTTGGTGCCGGGATGTTAGATGAAATCGGAAAGATCTTTGCTGACGTATTGAGGGAAAACGAAGATTCCATGAGCCATGTAAAGGGCGGGGCCGGGCTCATGGCAGACATATTGAATCAGATTGATGCCATGTCCGGCGAGGTGATCCTGGATGAAATCGAGGAATTTGATCCTGAACTGGCAGCACAGATCAAGCAAAGAATGTTTACATTCGAGGATTTGATACTCGTTGACAACAAGGGTCTGCAAAAGGTGTTGAGGAAGGTGGAGTCCAAGGAGTTGGCCATTTCCCTGAAGGCGGCGTCTGATGAAGTGAAGCAAAAGATCTTCTCAAATATGTCTGAACGGGCTGCACAGATGGTCACAGAGGAGATTGAAATGCTGGGAGCGGTCAGGATGAAGGATGTGGAAGATGCCCAGCATGCCATAACCCGAATCATTCAAGAGATGGAAGATCAGGGGGAAGTGGTTATCAGCGGTCGGAAAGGAGAACAAATCATTGTATAGAACCGTTGACGACAGTCGATTTGTTCATGGGCATGGAGCGGATTCCTATAATTTCCCGAGCCTGCCGGTAGGTTTGTCCGAGGATCGGAATCCCGAGACAGCAGAGAAAGGGGGGTTCAGGTTCAGCTTTGGGGACAAGGCCGCGGCACCGGAGTTTTCTGCGATGTTTACGCCGGCAGAAGAGGAGGTGCTAGACGCGGAGGATCCTGTTGAAGCTGTTGAGGCAGCGTCAGAGGCGATTCGGGAACAGGCCTATGCAAAGGGGCTTGTTGAGGGGCAGAGGATCGGAGCGGAGGCCCAACAGGCTAAATTGAAAGAGATTCTGAAGACCTTAAACACGGTTGTATCGGAACTTGATGCTGCCAAAACCGAACTCTACCGCGATGCCGAAAGGCAGGCGGTGGAACTTGGCCTCATGATAGCCAGAAAGATCGTCTGTCGTGAGGTTTCCTTAGACCGTGATACCATCTTTCGGGTGTTGCACGAGGCACTCAAAAAGGTAAGCGATCAGAAAGAGATTCACGTCAAGATTCATCCCGCCGATATCCAGGTCATTCAAGACGCTGGATTCGATGTATCCAGTTTGAGTAAGGGCAACGGCCTTGTCGTTCTTGAAGCTGGAGATGGCATATGCCGAGGTGAGTGTGTCATTGAAACCGATTTTGGGGCAATTGACGGGAGAATCGAAAGCCAGCTTCAGACGGTCGAGGAGTCTCTCAGGCTCGCTCTTCAAGAGGGAACGGGGGTTTGAACGGTCAGACCATGAGATCATTGCATCTAAAAAAATATTATTCGGTCATCGACTCGGTCAGTCCCATAACGGAATGTGGAAGAGTCACAAAAGTCGTGGGTTTTATCTCAGAGGCGGAGGGGCCTGCATGCAGGCTTGGAGGCGTCTGCGATATTTATCTCAAGGGGAACGCGCGGAAAGTGAGGGCCGAGGTCGTAGGATTTCGAGAAAACAGGGTCCTCCTAATGCCCTTCGGCGACATTAGAGGGATTGCGCCCGGGGGTCGCGTGGTCGCCAGAGAACAACGGGCAGTTATCGGCGTCGGGGAAGGATACCTGGGAAGGGTCGTTGACGGGCTTGGAAACCCCATCGATAACAAAGGCCCCGTTGCCACAAAGGCCGTTTATCCCATCTATGCAAAACCCATGAACCCATTTTTGAGACAACGCATTCATCAACCGTTGGATCTCGGGATCAGGGCGATCAATGGCGTGCTGACCATCGGTTGCGGCCAGAGAATGGGCATTTTTGCAGGATCGGGGGTCGGGAAGAGCGTGTTGCTGGGGATGATCGCCAGGAATACCAGTGCGGATGTGAACGTTATTGCATTGATCGGAGAAAGAGGGAGAGAGCTGAATGAATTTATTCAAAAAGAACTTGGGGAGGAAGGGCTGAGAAGATCGGTTGTCGTCGTCGCCACATCCGACAGTCCGCCTCTCATAAGGATGCGAGGCATTTTTGTGGCGACAGCCATCGCCGAATATTTCCGGGATATGGGGAAGCATGTGATCCTTATGACCGATTCAGTCACCCGATTTGCCATGGCCCAGCGAGAAGTGGGCCTTGCCGTTGGAGAACCTCCCACGACCAAGGGGTACACCCCATCTGTTTTTACTCTGCTGCCGCAGATCTTGGAAAGGGCAGGAACATGTTCCGGCCCAGGCACCATTACAGGCCTGTATACGGTTCTGGTGGAAGGGGACGACATGAATGAACCGATTGCGGATGCTGTCAGGTCCATACTGGATGGGCATATTGTCCTGTCAAGGGATTTGGCTGCACAGAACCATTATCCTGCCATCGATATCCTGAACAGTGTCAGCCGGCTGATGAGCGACATTTCGAGTAACGGACACAAGTATGCGGCCAGCCGTTTGAAAGAAGTTTTGGCGACCTATCGAAGGGCCGAAGATCTTATAAACATTGGCGCGTATGCCTCGGGAAGCAATGCCAAGATCGATTATGCCATTAAGATGATCGAACGAGCGAATGGATACCTGAGACAGGGGGTTGAAGAAAAAGAAGGATTTGACGATAGTGTTCAGAAGTTGTGTGCCATGTTTGGAAATTCTTCAAAACCCGATTTGTAACAGCGCCTGCTTTACCTTCCCGCCCACACATACCATAAACATCGAACTCTCTAAAGATCCAGGGCAATATGCACCGATTCAGTTTAGAAACAGTCTTGACGCATCGAAAACACATAGAGGATGTGTTACAGAAGGAGTTCGTGACGGGGAAGAAGAAACTCCTCATGGAGGAAGAAAGGCTGGCGAGACTTGAGGAGATCATACTGCAAACCCTGGCGGCGCTACAGGAAAAACAGAAAAACGGCGCCACTGTTTCAGATGTTTTATTGTATGAAAGTTACCTCAAACAAATCTCAATAGACCGTGGTCAACACATCCGCAGGATTATTGAAATGAAAAACCAACTTCGACAAAAGTTGAGTGAGCTGATTGAGGCCATGAAGGCCCGTAAGATTCTGGATAGACTCAAGGAAAAGGAGCTTGAAAAATACAGAAAAGAATTGGAGAGAAAAGAACGGATCTTCATGGGTGAAATTGCGATCAGCGGTTTCAATATGAGAAACCAGCCCCAGTAAGGTCTAATCCTGCCTATTATCACAGGCAGCCTTTAATAACCCCCCCCTCATTATATCGCTCTGCTGCTGCAGGAAATACTCCTGAAGGATTTCCCCACACACGTCGGATATGACCCACCTGTGCGATTCCGGAATGCACGATTTATTGCCCAAAGAGACGTCGACTTGATCCGGCAAAAGTTTACCCCGAAAGGGCATCTTTTGCCGTAACGTGGTCTCCGGATGTGCCCGAGCATATTTGTAATAGGTGAAAATAAAGGACTGATCGCGAATGTGATTTTCCGAAATTTACTGGTATCCCAAATAGTTAAAGCGTAATAAGAAAATAGTGAACGCCAAATTATCCTGCAGAGAAAGGCTAACCGTGGCGAATTGGCACCGAGGTTGCAGTATCGGAGCAACAACACGAATAAATCTTCGCCAATGGCAGTGGGAACCGAAATGATGCTGACAGAATTTTTTCTGGTCAAAGATCAAGATGCCGCACCTTCGGAAGGTGTAAGGCCTAAAAAGGGGAAGATGGGAAACATCCCTGGTGAGTTCAATACGGATGATGAGACATCCAAGGGACCGATGGATTTCCATTCCACTTTTATGGAAGTCTCTCGCCATGGAGATGTCGGTTCCTCGGCAGTGGGCGATCAGGTGGACCGAAGAACGCCGCAGGGCGATGATATGGTTGACCGGCCATTTACGTCTAAGAATGAAACGGATACCAGGGAGGGAACGGATCCCGTGCGAACGGATGAGAAAAACACGATTTCCGTG
>JAWOIH010000177.1:0-17848 GCA_046484725.1 Candidatus Desulfacyla sp.
CTGGGATATTTGGGAAAAGGGGGTGTGCTGGTTCTGGAGGTGGACAAGGGGAGCCCGGCCGAAGGAGCGGGGATCCAACCGGACGATATCATTGTCGCATTAGACGGGCAACCCCTTGAGAATTTCGTGTTTTTCAGGCGGAAATTACTGAGCCTTGCTCCCGGACACAAAATTCATCTGCTCGTTTTCAGAGGAGGTCAGACCCTGGAGATATGGAGCGTTCTGGACAGGAAAGTGACGGATGGATAGAATTTACACCCTTACAATCGGTTATTTTTCGCGATTTTTTGCGACCTTTTGCCCCCTGAACAACTCTTGATAACTTGAGAGTCCGGAGTTCTCTCGTTATGCCGGACCCCATATCGGGTACGGGGCAGGCCTGATCGGGCATCCAGAAGATCTAACCCATTGAAAGGCTATTAAATTCCGGTTTTCACCGGAATGACGGATTGGAATTTATACCCAATAAAATCAATATATTGGAAGAACCTTTGAACGTGGAGCGGGTAAGACGGCGCTGCAATTGAAAACAATTAGGAGGCATCTTTGACTTTCGTGAATCATACCATGGCGATAAAATGGCTGCGAGTCGCCCACATACTGCTGATCCTCTCTCTTGCCGGGTCTTTCCCCTCCTGGGCTGCGACGGTCCAGGTGGAGACGCTCCGCCCTTTGGAAGACTATCCTGCTGGCGGCTCGTACCCTGTCCGCTTCCGGATCCAGGTCGCGCCCCAGTGGTACATACATGGCGACGGATCGGGCCAAGATGGACTCATTTCCTCAAGACTTTTCTTCCCCGATTCTTCCCTGTTAAAGGTAACAGACATCCAGTTCCCCGCCCCTGAGAAAAAACAGTTTCCCTATGCCAAGGACCCCATCGAAGTCCTTTACGGGGAATTCCAGATCCGTGCTCAAATAGTACTCAGCAAAGACGCCCCGGCGGGACAACAGGAAATAACCGGTACGTTTTCGTATCAGGCATGTTCTTCCACATCGTGTCTCGCGCCTGAAACCGTGCCCGTCAGGCTCTCCCTGACCGTTGTGGCATCTGATGCAGGAACAGAATCGGATAAAGGGCGCCTTCCGGATCCCGCGGGGCAGAAAGCCGCTCCAGACGAGCCATCGGCCAGCGGTGGGACCGGGGCCGGTCTCTGGCTGACCCTGATCGGGATTTTTTTAGGGGGCCTGGCCCTCAACCTGACCCCCTGCATCTATCCCCTGATCCCGATAACGGTCTCCTATTTCGGGGGGAGCGGCCGGAAGACCGGAAGAGGGATCATCATTCAGGGGATCGTCTATATCTGCGGCCTCGCTTTTACCAACTCTATCCTGGGCGTCATGGCCAGCCTCTCCGGAGCCATGTTGGGATCGGCCCTTCAGAACCCGATCGTTCTGATCACAGTGGCCGGGATACTGGTCGGCCTGGCAACGAGCTTTTTCGGTCTCTGGGAAATCCGGGTGCCGTCTGGCCTGACCCGTCTGGCATCAAAGAATTTCGGAGGATATTTCGGGACCTTTTTCATGGGGCTCACCCTGGGCATTGTTGCGGCCCCATGCCTGGGTCCGTTTATCCTGGGCCTCCTGACCTATGTGGGACAGAAGGGAGATCCGTTCCTGGGGTTCCTCTATTTCTTTGTCCTCAGCATCGGAATGGGGCTCCCGCTTGCGGTGCTTGCGGTCTTTTCAGGGGCCCTGAAACGGCTCCCCATGTCCGGAGGATGGATGGAGTGGATCCGGAAAATCTTAGGCTGGGTCCTGGTGGGCATGGCAGGGTATCTCCTCCAGCCCCTGATCCCTGATCCTGCGGCGCGGATCATCCTCTTTTCTGCCATTGCCGTGGCCGGCGGCGTGCACTTGGGCTGGCTCGACAGGACACGCCACAAATCTCCTGTTTTTTTAAAGGTCAAAAAGGGCTTGGGCGCCGTCCTGATCGCCGGGGCAATCGCCTTTTTCCTTTTCACCCCCCGGCACATGGAAGGGGTTCACTGGATCCCGTACGCAAAAGGTATGCTGGCGGATGCGGTCCGGGACAAAAAGCCGGTGATCCTGGATTTTTACGCGGACTGGTGCGGGCCCTGCAAGGCCATGGAGAGAAATGCCTTCACGGCCACGGAGGTTGTGGAACTCAGCAAGAATTTCCTGCCGGTCCGGGTGGACCTGACCCGGCGGCATCCGGATCATGAGGTCCTCCTCAGACGTTATCAGATCCGGGGGGTCCCCACCATCCTCTTCCTCGACACCCGGGGCACGGAAGACAGGGGATTGCGGATCGAATCGTATGTCGCCAAAGACGAGGTGTTAAAGAGGATGAAGCAGGCAGCAGAACCGGCTTTAAAATAATGGAAACAGAAAGGAGAATATCATGGCTGAAAGTCAGAAGGAGCTCAATGAAAACCGGATGAGGAATCTGGGAAGGTTTGCCGAACTGCTCCCAGAAGTGCTGAAGGACGTCAGGGATCAGGGGGCGAAGGTATATAGGGACGGCGTGCTCGATGCCAAGACAAAACGTCTGATGGCCATGGCGATTGCCCTGGGAGCCGGGTGCCGCAACTGCGTGCTGGGACAGGCTACGTATGCCCTGGAGTGCGGGGCCACCAAGGAGGAGATCCTGGAGACCATTTCCGTGGTCGTGAGCATGCGGGGAACGACCGGGGTCGCCGAGTCTCTGAGGGTCATACAGCTCCTGGATGAACTGGAAAAGTAGCGCCGTCACAACGGAAACGCACGGGCCTCCCAATCAGCTAAGGGAACCGTTCATGCTCGGATGTTATTCCTGAAAATCCGAGAAGGCCGCTTCATGAAAAAAGCTTCCATTTCAATTTTTGTTCTCTTCGCATTGGTCTATATCTTTTCCCTGGGTTTCCGACCGCTGACCATTCCCGACGAAACCCGGTACGGGGAGATACCCAGGGAAATGCTGACGTCGGGCGACTGGGTTGTCCCCCATCTGAACGGGTTGAGGTATTTTGAAAAACCGGTTTTTGGGTACTGGGTGAATGCCATTTCCATCATCTTGTTCGGCGAGAATGCCTTTGCCCTGCGGCTTCCATCGGCCCTTTCCGTTACTGTTTCCGCCCTCATGATCTTCCTGCTGGTCCGAAGCTTTTCACGCAGGGGACCGGCCCCCGTCCTGGCCCCGGCCATCTTTTTGACCTGCCCTCTGGTTTTGGCTATAGGCCACATCGCTATCCTCGACAGCCTCCTTTCCATGCTCCTGACCGGGGCGATGGTCTGTTTCTTCTTTGCCTATATGGCACAACCCGGCACCCGGAAAAGCCTTTTTCTCGCCCTCATGGGAGTTTTCTGCGGGCTGGCCTTTCTCACGAAAGGATTCCTGGCATTTGCGGTGCCTGCGCTGGCGGTCGCGCCGTTCCTGCTCTGGGAAGGCCGTTTCAAGGATCTCCTCAGAATCCCCTGGATTCCCATGATGACGGCTTTTCTGACGGTTTTGCCCTGGTCCCTGATGATTTATTCTCGTGAGGGGGATTTCTGGAACTATTTTTTCTTCACGGAACATGTCGCAAGATTTCTGGATCCGGTCGGCGGACAGCATCCAGAGCCTTTCTGGTATTTTGTGCCCGTTTTGGTGGGTGGTGCGCTCCCGTGGGCCGTTCAGGGCCCCGCTGCACTGCCCATGGTCCTGAGAACCAAAACGAAAAGACCCCTCGTGCGGTTTGCCCTGTGCTGGTTCCTGTTCCCTTTCCTTTTTTTCTCCGCCTGCAGCGGCAAGCTGATCGCCTATGTCCTGCCGTGCTTTCCTCCCCTTGCCATCATTTTTGCCATCGGTCTTGCAGACTACTTTGAGGCCGGAAAAAAGAAGGCTTTTTCGGTTTCCGCCTGGCTGCTGGCTGGAATAGCCTGTCTCGGGGGCGCATTTCTCTTGTTCTCCGGGATGTTCACGAATGAGGAGATACGAATTTATGGAAAGGACGAGGGGATAAAGTGGTTATTGGGTTCTCTGGGGGCCTTTTTGTGGGGACTTCTGGCGATAGGGTCTGCCAGGATGAAAGACTACCGGAAAACGCTGGGGGTTTATTGTGGGGCCATCCTGATATTTTTTTTCATCGCCAGTTTTGCTGTTCCCGACAAAGACATAGATTGCAGAGCGCCGGGAAGGCTTCTTGAACTCAACCTATCCAGGGTGACCCCCGATGCCATACTGGTTTCCAATGACAATGTGGTTCGTGCGGTCTGCTGGTTTTTCAAGCGGGATGACGTGAAACTGCTGGAGCCGGTCGGCGAACTCGCCTATGGGTTGGATCATGACGATGCAAAACCTGGAAGACTTCTGAGTGTTGACAGGTTAAACGATATGATACGCGAAAACGCGGGAAAACGTCCGGTGATTCTCGTTCTGAACAAGGAGCACTACAAAAGCTATGCAGACCGGTTGCCCCCTCCCATCTTTATGGATACCGATAACCATTTCGTGTTTGCGGAATTTTTTTAGGGGGCGCGGATTTTGGCAGATCCATGGGCAACCGTCCCTCCTGCGCTTTCTTAAAATGAACCTGTCCCCTTACCGCCCGATGCCGGAGATGCTGGGGTTCCATTTTTCTTGCACTACAACCTGATTTTCTCTATAGTCTCTCACCAGGAAACCAAGTTCTTATTATTTCATCTCGTCTTGCATCCTGCCTCGATTTTGAGAAAGAGGATCAATTGGAGCGCTTTAAAACCAGGCTGAACAATTATCTTGTAACCGTTTTATGAACAGATCCTCACATTCTATTCTTTCGGTGGTTGCGTGCTCAAATTCCATCTAAAAGACCTGTGTGCCTACCCCCATGCGCGTACTGAGGGCATCGACCCCGAGGCCGGGCGACTGCAGCGTGCGCCGCTCGCGGCGATAGTCATCATCGGTCTTGTTTTTGCCTTGTTCACCTATCTGTATGGCCTTGGCTCGGCCCACATTCTTCGCAACGGCGACGAACTTGTGTACATGCAGATCACGCGCGTGACCGGCACTGCCAACCAGTGGCTGCCGCTGCAGAGCGACATGCCGGACATGCGAAATACCAAGCCGCCACTGCTGTTCTGGCAGGGACTCTTGAGCACCGATTGGGGGGCGCACTGGTCGCTATGGGCATTGCGCTGGCCCAGTGTGATGTGGACCTTCGGCACGGCTCTCCTCTGCGGCCTGCTGGGATGGCGGCTGTCCGGTCGTGATCTGTTCAAGGGGGCCCTGGCGGCCCTTTTCTATCTGGCCTTCTTCACCACCTATCGCTACGGCCGGCCCTATCTTACCAATCCTCCAGAAACATTCTGGGTATTCGCATGCTTCTTCACCATATTGTGGTGGAAGCCGCGATCCTTCGATTCGCGCTTCGTATTCCCGACCATCCTGGGTGTACTGGCAGGCATGGCGCTCCTCACCAAGAGTTTCGCACAACTGCTGCCCATCGTCGTGGGACTTGCCTGTTGGCATTTGCATGTGCGCGGCTGGCGCGTGGGCGCGTTCGTGCGCGCCTCGCTGCCGGGCATTGTCTGGACTGGGCTGCTGTCGCTGGGCATGTTCTCGCTGTGGTTCGTCCTCGACCCTGAACCCGCGGCCATCTGGCGCGAGTTCGTTGTGGGCGAGAATATCGGTAAGATGGGGGGGGAGGTCGGATCCTGGTTCAAAGGGCTGCTGTGGGGCGGCGACAGTGTTTGGCGCCTCTGGGGAAGCTGGTTTTCCAACGCCGGTCTGCTGGCCTTTCCCTTGTTCGGTATGATGGTGGAATCCTGGAGGCACCGGCGCACGCTACCGGATGGGGAACGATTGTTGTGGATCTGGGTGTTCGCCATCTTCATCGTGTTCTGCATTCCCAGTGAGCGGAGCGGCCGTTATCTACTGGAGGGCATGCCTGCGCTGGCGGTGGTGATGGCGACGCGTTGCCATCACGTGGGTCGTTACGCCTTTGTCCTGTCTCTGTCTGCCGTCATCGCAGTGCTGCTGCCCATCGGATGGCTCTCGTTGCTCCTGGCACGCGAGGTGGGCGTGCAGGCCTTTCCGTGGTGGCACTGGCCGCTGGTGGTTACCGGCGCCGCGTTTGCAGCCGCGGCCATCGCTCGGCCTCGCTGGACCGCTATGGGCAGCGCAACCGCAGTCCTGTCGGTGTTTTTGTCTCTGGCCGGTTTTCTGTCGGTGTTTGACAAACCGCTGGGCGTATTCAACTCCGTTGTCACGGAGGCCACCGTTGGTCGCGTGGTGTGGGTGCCGGAGAATTTCCGCTCGGTCGCCGAACAGTATCGTTTCCTGCTGCCTCGCGCGGTGGTGCGGGGGTATCCGGCCGCGTTGAAGATGCCCCACGCAGGTATTCGTGGGCCCGATGACTTCGTGGTAATCCGGCGACCCCTTGATGCGCCTGCGCCTGAAAGCGCCATCGGCAGTCGCATCCATCTCACCAGCCGACACACAGCCCGCCAGATCTGGGAAATGGCCACCGGGAGCGTGCAGAAGCACTTGTTCGCTCGGGAGTGGGTGGTGGCGCCGCCAGGTTCCCTGCCCATGCGCTGACAGCGTGCTTGGCGTCACTTCAGTTACGCCTTCTTGATCCCTCAACGGGGTTGTCGGCAGGATGGGCGGTAACCCCTATCGCCATGAAGACCGCCCGGACCATTGGCATGGGCGGAATGCATGAAAGGGTTGGCGTTCCAGGCGACCCACAGGACAGGGATGCTTACGCGTCGCGGATTCGCTTGACACTCACCTTAGGCCTCAGATAAAGCTTGTTCAGGCCCCCGGTGTCAGGTTTCAGGTGGAAAAACTGTTCACGGTCACCCGCCAAGGACCAGATTCTTTTGAGTGATTCAGGATTTTACTTGACAAAGACGAACCCAATGGGATAGAAGGATGCTTATAGTTGCTGTTCCTGGATAATAAGATGAAAAAGACGATATCATAAGCCCCGGAATATGTTCGGGGCTTTTCAATTGAACAGATAGCCGATCTCAAAACCTCCGTATCGATCCTATTCATTTTGCTCCTCTAAAAAGGGGTTTGATCCTGCCACTCCCCCGCAACCCGCGGGGCCAGCGAAAATACAGGTTCTCAGTTTCAGAGCAGTGCCCTTGGAATATTCAAGCGAGAAATGGAAAATCATCTTAGTATGGTGAAGAATATTCCTGAGGTGCAAATCAGTATCCGCCACGGCGGAATCCATTACTTTGGACCCACCGTTCACAAGGCCTACCCCTTTGGGAATATCTTGTTATTTCTGAAGGAAAGGGGCAATCCAACCGTGCCTTTGAGATCGGCTCAACAGAAGAGAGGACTTTATGGAATTTAAAGAATTTAATCTGAACCCCAGCGTCGTGGCAGGTGTCGCTGCCGCCGGGTTCGTTACACCCACCCCTATCCAGACCGAGGCTATTCCGTCGGTCATGGAGGGACGAGACATCATGGGACTGGCCCAGACCGGTACCGGTAAGACGGCGGTCTTTGCACTGCCGATTTTACACCGGCTCATGAAGGGAAAACGAGGGTATGTAAGGGCCCTGATTATCGCTCCCACTCGCGAACTGGCTGAACAGATTCATGAGGCGGTTATCAGCCTGGGAAGAGAAACCCGTATGAGAAGCGTTACCGTCTACGGCGGGGTGAACATCAACACTCAAATCAGAAATCTGAAACAGGGGGCGGAAATCGTGGTTGCCTGCCCCGGTCGACTCCTCGACCACATGAATCGGGGAACGATAGATCTTTCCCGGGTAGAGGTGCTGGTCATTGACGAAGCGGATCATATGTTTGACATGGGATTTCTTCCGGATATCCGGCGAATACTGAAACATCTCCCGGCCGGGCGGCAGACGCTTCTGTTTTCAGCCACCATGCCCAATGAAATCCATGACTTGGCCAAAGACATTCTTAGGGACCCGATTACCATCAAGGCAGGGGAAACCGCACCGGCGGACACCGTCAGCCACGCCCACTATCCGGTGGCGCAGCATTTGAAAACAGCATTTCTGCTGAAACTACTGGCGCATATCAACTCCCAATCCGTGCTGGTGTTCACACGCACCAAGCACCGCGCCAAGCGCCTGGGAGAACAACTGAGCAGGGCCGGTTTCAATTCCGCCTCGCTGCAGGGGAATCTTTCCCAGGGTCGTCGTCAGGCCGCTCTTGACGGCTTCCGCAACGGAAGATTTCACGTACTGGTAGCCACCGACATCGCTGCACGCGGCATTGATATCTGTCAGATATCTCACGTTATCAATTACGATATGCCCAACACCACGGATGCGTATATCCATCGAATCGGCAGGACCGGACGGGCCGACCAGAGCGGAGATGCATTTACATTGATCACCCATGACGACAATCAAATGGTCAACGCCATCGATCGTGTCATGGGTTCCAAAGTTGAGCGCCGCACCTTAAGGGATTTTGACTACAATGCGCCGGCCCCCGTAAAATATGCGCAACCCGTTTCAAAATCGCATCGGCGTGGGGGCACGGGAATGTTCGGTCTGAAAAAGACGAAGCATCTCCCAATGGGTCGTATCGGGGCGAGACCCAACTAAATTCTCTGCCGCTGCAGCGGCCGCCGGTGCACACTCAGGCCTTTAGGGCCTGGTAACTTACATCACCGATGCCATTCACTTGGCGATTTTTAGGGTAATCCTATCTCGCACCCCTCGAGCCACGATTCACATACCGGCGGGGATGTACGGAAAAGCCGGCGCAAGACAGCCTGGATCGAACCATGTTGTCTTTAGGGTCCCTTCAATTGTCTCAAGGCGTTGCGGCAGAGCCCGCGTCTTCATTGAGTTCGTAAATAATGCGCGCGGCGATTTCTGCTGCTTTGCCGGTGAATTCGGTGCAGCGCTTACTCAACCCTTTTTCCCGAAACATGGATTTGCCTTCCGGGGTAGCAATGTCGCAGCCCAGCAGAACGTGACAATCGCGGGCCCCGAATGCTTGTTCGAACTCCCTGATAAGGCGATTCACCGCAGTGTATGACGGTTGAACAGACTCATCCGCTTCAGACCGCCCGAGAGCAAGACTTATGCCCATAATCGCGCCGGAGACTGCGCCACAGGTGCCGCGCGTTCGCCCCATGCCGCTGCAAAACCCGGTGGCGATCCTGGGCAAAAGATCGGATTCAACCCCCTGTGCCCCGGCAAGGGCAAGCACAACGCTTTCCGCACAATAGAGGCCGGAATCGAAGGAATTCTCGGCAGTCTTTCGAACATTTGAAACAAATTGTGATTCCAAAAGCGACTCCTTTACACAAGTTGGATTTTTTTGCCCGGATTCCGATCAGACAGCCGGATCGGTTTCTATTTTCTCTGCATCTTCCATTGCGATGTCCTCGGCAGGCAGCGAAAGGAGATCCGATGCTTCGGCCTCGGGCAATTGCGCCACAGAACGGAGCTTACGTTCCATGGCCCGGCTGCGCACGCCGGTCTGTTCGATGGTACGGCTTGCGGTGTCCAACTGGCGCTTTACCGTGTCCAGTACCTCGCCAAACTTTCCGAACTCGGTCTTGACCGCGCCCAAGACCCTCCACACCTCCGAGGTGCGCTGCTCAATCGCGAGAGTCTGGAACCCCATGCGAAGGCTGCTCAGAATCGCCACCAATGTTGTGGGACCGGCCAGCACGATCCGAAACCGCCGTTGCAGGTCGTCCACCAAGGCCGGCTGCCGCAGTACCTCTGCATACAATCCTTCGGTCGCGAGAAACATGATTGCAAAATCGGTTGTGCCGGGTGGATTGACATACTTGTCATGAATCTCCTTGGCAGCGGCCCGAACTGCTCGCGCCAAGGCATCCGATGCTGCCTGAACCCCCTCCGGGTCGGCCTTGTCCGCAGCGTCCTGAAGGCGGATGTAATCCTCCTGTGGAAACTTCGAGTCAATCGGCAGCCACACACAGTTCTCCGGATCATCCTTCGGACCCGGCAACCGGACAGCGTACTCGACCCTCTCGGCCGATCGGGCGCTTACGCAGACGTTTTTCTGATACTGCTCCACTGAAAGAATTTGATCGAGTATCGCTCCGAGCTGCACCTCTGCCCATGTTCCGCGCGCCTTCACGTTGGTCAAAACCCGCTTGAGGTCCCCCACACCCGTGGCGATCGCTTGCATCTCCCCGAGACCTTTATGTACCGCCGCCAGCCTGTCGCTAACGAGTTTGAATGACTCTCCAAGCCGTTTTTGAAGTGTGTCGTGCAGCTTCTCATCGACAGTCTTGCGCATCTCATCGAGTTTCCTCTCATTACCCTCCTGAAGATCTTTCACTCGAGAGTCAAAAGTGATGCGGATACGATCCAGTCCTCTTTGGTTCGATTCAATGAGTTCCCTTAGCTGTTTCGCCATTCCCTCAAGCTGGGTATGCTGGATTTGTACCATTCCTTCCAACATATGGGCAAGCGTATCGCTGGTCGACTTCAGTCCGACGGACACTTCTTCGCGGAGTTCTTTTCCGGCCCCACGCGCTTCCTCTCGATTCGCACGGAACTCGCCCCGCACTTCCTTGGCGGCATCCTGTAAACCCCGTGAGACGCGGATCAGCAAGGCGATCGCCAAGACCGCAATCAGGGAGGCGACCGCCAGGATTATCCATAGAAGCGTCTCTATCATCTGTGGTGGGCCTCACAAAGATCGTCCACAGCTTCTCTTCCTCCCCCCTTCCTCTCCCGAACTAAATCCGGATGAGAGGGTAAAGTCCTCAGATTTCTTGACGCCGCCGGGCTGGCGCCGGATGACATCGCCATGGAGTCAGGAAGCATTTGCCTTCTGAAGAAATTTGTGCGGCAGTATCACGGGATCGGCTTCGTGGAACAAGGTGGGATAGATAAAGAACTCAAGAGCGGCACACTCAAACAGGTCCGAATTCTTGAAGGATCCCCCGTAATCGAATTTGGTATCGGATACCGGAACCGCAAGGATCTCTCGCCTCCAGCCCGGGCCTTTCTCAGACTCCTCGATACCTCCGGGAATCTGCGGGCGGCGGGACGTCCACCATAGGGGCTTGATTTTCCAATACGAAGTCGCCGTCCCCGTGCCGAATGCACCAGGGATTGGTATTCAGGAAATATTTATAAAGTCGCTCAACCGTCTCATGCGAAGGGTCCTGTGTCGATCTCTCTATGAGGGAGAGAACTCCCCTTGCGTAGTTCCTTAGGTAAAGCTCGGGATCCCCCGATCCGAGGATGGCCATATCTTTCACCTGAAACTCGGCAAAGGCGGAGGCACTGTTGGCAAGCTTATGACACAGGGACTGAATCAGCTTCACGCCCAGTGTGGGGGATGCGCTGAGGACCGCATCGATTTTGATTTTGGGAAGGCACAAAACCACGCAATCAGTAGCCGCCACAACGGTAGCTGTCCGAGGGGTGCCGAGAATGGCGCCGATCTCGCCCACGAAATCCTGACCGTTTTTTGAATCGATTGTGTTTATTTTATGTCCCCTTATAAAAACATCGAGAGATCCGTCCTGGAGAAGGAAAAACCGCGTGTCAACGTCTCCTTCGCGCAGAAGGACATCCCCCTTTGCAATTTCCTGACGGTATTGCGCCATGTCCTCCGTTCTGCTCACGATTCCGCCTCCCAGAAAACCGTTTCAGCGTTTCATCCTCAGGCCCTTCCTTTGTCTCCTCTATTTGGCCGTGATCCGTTTGTTGGACTCTTCATTGATCTTTTCGATCAACGCATAGTAAGGGCTTTCCCTGGGAACCGCCTCCTGTAAATGCTCCACATAGCCGTGAATTTTTTCGAGTGCGTCCGCCTGGGCCTCTATGATGGTTTCGTAGTCCTTCTGAAGTCCGAAGACTTGATCGATCCTTGCACCCAGGGTCCTCAATACCTTTTCGAGTTGATCCTCCGGAAGATTGTCAAGGTTGACCAGGGAACTGAGCAGCTGATTATGAAGGATTTTATAGGTCCGGAGGGTATCTTCCGAGTTGATAAAGCGTTTGTATTCCAATATCCGGTCGACCTTCTGTCGAACATCTCTGAGTGAAATCGGCTTGGTTATGTAATCAAAGGCACCCAGTTTCATCGCCTCCACCGCGCTTTCGACGGTGGCATACCCGGTCATCATAATGACTTCGGTATCGGGCATATGCTCCTTTGCATATCTGAGCAGGGTCATTCCGCCTTCCTTGTTATTTTCGCGGTCAGGCATATTCTTGTCGAGCAGAAAAACATCGTACTTATTATTTTCCATCAGGGCCAAAGCAGCGTCCACCGTGTCCGCAAAATCCGATTGGTACGGTAGATCCGCCATGAAGTCGGCAAGCGTATCCAGGATCTCTTTTTCATCATCTACCACGAGTATTCTTGATTCCATCCGGTGATCTCCTCGACAAGATGCATGGTGGTCATTCCAGTACCCAGGCCCTTCCCTGAGGCGGCCGCTACCCTGAATATCTGTTTTCTGCTAATTGATACGAGTCCAGGTGGTACCGCTTGATTTTTTCAACAAGCGTCGTCCGCTTCAGGTTTAACAGCTTGGCCGCCTCATTCTTTACCCCTTTGGCCCTCTGCAATGACTGAAGGATCAGTGCCTTTTCAAACTCGCTGACTGCCGTATTGAGGCATATCCCTTCGTCTGAAATCCCGACAGGAGGTTCTTCCATCTGGATCTCAACGGACCCACATATCCTGCAGGGCAAATCGTATGCCTCTATTGTGCCCTCCTGCTTCAAAACCGCCAGTCTTTCAACCAGATTTTTGAGTTCTCTGACATTTCCGGGCCACGGGTAAATAGATAAAACGCTGAGGGCCTGTTTGGAAAATCCCTCAAGATGATAATTATTTTTTGCGTTGATCCCCTTGAGAAAGTGTTTAGTTAGAAGCGGAACGTCCTGCTTTCGCCGCCGAAGCGGCGGGAGGGTCAGTGGGATAACGCACAATCTGTAAAAGAGGTCTTCCCGAAACAGCCCTTTTTCAACCCGATCTTCAAGGTTTCGATGGGTCGCGGCGATGACCCTGATGTCCACCCGAAGGGTCTCATTACCGCCGACCCTCTCAAATTCGCCCTCTTCCAGGACCCTTAATATCTTGACCTGAAGATCTGGACTCATATCCCCTATTTCATCCAGAAAAATGGTCCCCTTGTCCGCCTGCTCGAATTTTCCGATCTTATTCTTCAAGGCCCCGGTAAAGGCGCCGCGAACGTGCCCGAACAGCTCGCTTTCCAGAAGATTCGCCGGAATGGCTCCGCAATTGATCGAGATAAAGGTTTTCTTGGACCTCGGGGAGTTCAGATGAATGGCCTTGGCCGTCAGACCTTTGCCGGTTCCGGTCTCCCCATAAATCAAAATCGTGCTGTCGCTGACAGCAACCTTTTCAGCGACCCTTAGAACTTCCTGGATTTCGTTGCTTTCTCCAATAATTCCGTTAAGTTCCATGCGCAACACCCGCTATCTTTGTCAAGGCGGCTTCAACGTTCCTTTGCGTTTCCCGGATAATCGGCAGGAGAGCATCAAGGCCATGTTAAGCTCCCTTTTTTCTTGTGAAAATACTTTAAAGAAAACATGCGGAAGTGTCAACAGGGAATCTATCTACGCTTCTCGTATGCCACCGGTCGGGGCGAAGCGCAGATCCCGCAGCATGCGGGATTGCTCGTTACCGGATGCTGGGTTCCGGATACTGGATGGTTGAAACTGGAAGCTGGGCGATGGTTGCTGGGTGGCGCCCATCGGATGCCTGGGTGATTGGGATGGAGGGATAAGAGATTGAATGCCGGGATGCTGGAATGCTCTCTTTCCAGGGCTCCGCCCTCAGACCATCGGCCTCTGACGTCCGCCCACTAACTTCTGGCCTCCGACTTCCGATGTGTGACCTCCGACCTCTCACCTCCGCCCCTTGTTGCATCGCCTGTTCTGGTACGGAAATTGCTTTCTCAAATTAGGACCCGTTGGTTCATGGAGGCCCTCGATTGCATTCACTTAATAATCCAGGGAAATCAACACTGAACCTTTAACCTCTGAATCCCTAAGGGCGTTGCGGTTGGTGAATAATACAGATATAACAACAAGTCAGTTCAGAGAGCTGTCTCGTCTGGTATACACGGCATCAGGCATATGCCTGCCGGAGACCAAGCTTGGGCTTGTCAAGGCCAGAATTGCTAAACGACTGAGGGTCTTACGCATAAACACCGCCAATGAATATATCTCGCTCATCCGCCATGATGCCAATGAGTTTAGAAACTTCATTGACGCCATGACGACCAATCACACTTTTTTTTTCAGAGAAAACGGGCACTTCGAATTTATATTAAGACATGTTGATAAGTCCAGACATCTGGATGTCTGGAGTGCAGCCTGCTCCACCGGGGAGGAACCCTATTCACTCGCTGTTCAACTCTTGGACAACGCATACAGCTTTCATGTCTATGCCTCGGATATCTCCGACTCCGTGCTCAAGATTGCAAGAAACGGCATTTATCCAAAGGAGAGGGCGCAAAGGGTCCCTTCGCCGATACTCCGCAAATATTTCCAACAGGGTCGCAATGAGTGGAAAGACTATGTGAAGGTGCGTGGCGAGGTAAAAAAATTCACGTCGTTCGGAAAACATAATTTGCTCAGTAGTTCCTCTCGCCAACAGTTTGACATCATATTCTGCAGAAACGTAATGATTTATTTTGATAATGAGACAAGGCAGAAGGTTGTTTTAAACCTTTGCAAGGCATTAAGAGCAAAGGGATATCTTTTCGTAGGGATGTCGGAAAGCCTTAGAGGGATTGAACACGGCCTCAAACATGTGTCGCCGGGCGTTTATAGAAACTGACGTGATTTTTGTGCAGTGTGGGGGAAAAGATGAAAAAAAACATCAGGGTATTGATTGTTGACGATTCAGCCATCGTGAGGAAGGTGTTATCGGAAAATCTGTCGCGCCAAAGGGGAATCGAGGTCATCGGTACTGCCCCCGATCCATATGTAGCCAGGGACAAGATTGTCGCATTGAATCCGGACGTCATCACCCTGGACATCGAGATGCCGCGTATGGACGGCCTGACCTTTCTCAAAAAACTGATGAAATTCTATCCGATTCCCGTCATCATTGTGAGTTCACTTACCCCGAAAGGAGGAACCGTGGCCATGGAGGCCCTCTCTATCGGCGCCCTTGAGGTCGTTTCGAAACCGTCCACCGCCTATTCCGTGGGGGACATGAGTGTTCAGTTATCCGATAAAATCCGGGCCGTGGCCAATGTGAACATGAAGGCAAAGATGGCAGAAAGGGAGTTCATCGCCCCCCCCAAAGCAGTGTTCAGTTCACGCGCCATGACGGCCACAACCAACAAGATAATCGCCATAGGGGCATCAACCGGTGGGACCGAGGCAATCAAGACCGTGCTGATGGGGCTCCCTGTCAATTCACCGGGTGTGGTTGTGGTTCAGCACATGCCGGCCAAGTTCACGACCTCTTTTGCCGAACGTCTCAATTCTCTTTGCGACCTTTCCGTCAAGGAGGCCAGCGACGGGGACACGGTTACGAACGGATGCGCCCTGATTGCACCGGGGAATTTTCATATGCTGCTCAAGCGGAGCGGCGCCAGATACTATGTACGCGTCAAGCAAGGTCCGATGATTCACCACCAGAGACCCTCGGTTGACGTCCTTTTCAATTCAGTGGCGGATTATGCCGGTAGAAACGCCCTTGGCATCATCCTGACAGGGATGGGGGCCGATGGTGCGGACGGGCTGTTGAAGATGAAGCAGGCAGGGGCAGCGACCCTGGCCCAGGACGAAAAGAGCTGCGTCGTCTTCGGCATGCCCAAGGAGGCCATCGAGCGCGGTGCCGTGGACAAGGTGGTGAGCCTGGAAAAAATCGCCCAGGCGGCACTCAATATGATTCAATCGAATTAACCCTCAGTTCACACTACGTTTCATCCAGCACCTTTCGGATAGCCTCGGCAACCGTACCAATACTGGCAGGCTTCATAAGAATTTCCCGGACGCCCATTTCCCTGGCCCGGCCTTTGCCGATAACCTCGCCGTACCCCGTGCAGATAATGATGGGGATATCAGACCGGATACTGATGAGTTTTCTGGCCAATACCTCACCGGTCATACCGGGCATGGTCATATCCGTGATCACCAGGCCAAATTCATCAGGCCGCTCCTCGAACACCTTCAGTGCCTCCGCCGGATTGGTCTCCACATGTACGCGATAACCAAGGCTCTCCAGCACCTCTCCGGTGATGTCGGCGATCTCTTTTTCATCGTCCACAAAAAGGATTTCTTCCTTTCCGGTCGGAATCGGTCGGATCCGCCGGGACTCAGTCCCGGATCTGTCTTCAATAACGGGCAGAAAGACCTCAAATACGGAACCCTCGCCGGGCCTGCTGTCTACCGTTACCGCGCCGTGATAGCTTTCAACAATCCCATAGACCACCGACAAACCCAAGCCGGCGCCCTGACCAGGCTGCTTGGTCGTAAAAAACGGTTCGAACACACGCTTCAAAACCTCCGGCTCCATACCGATGCCCGTATCCTTGACCCGTAGCCTGGCATATCTCCCCGGCGCCATACCCAGGGGAAACGATGAGGTTTCCTTTGCGTCCATAGCATCAAGACTCACCTCTAACACACCCCCGGCTTCCCGCATGGCATAAAACGCATTGGTGCAAAGATTCGTAAGCACCTGATGCAATTGGGTGGGATCCGCCATAACCAGTCCCGGATCGCCGGCAATCTCTGTATGGATTTCGATGGTCGTTGGGAGGGAGGCCCTCATGAATTTCAAGGTTTCTTTGACAATGGCCCGCATATCCAGCGGTTTGGGATCCTGCTGCCGCTGACGACTGAAGCTGAGGATCTGCCCGACCAGGCCTGATGCGCGCGCACAGGCCCTTTCTATCCTCTTCAGGTTGTTGGTTATATCGCTGCCGTCTTTGAGAATCTCAAGTGCGTATTCCGTATTGGCCGAGATAATCCAGAGGATATTATTAAACTCGTGGGCAATGCCGCCTGCAAGGGTCCCGATGGCCTCCATCCGCTGAGCCTGTTGCAGGATTTCTTCAAGTTCTCTCTTTTCCTTCTCGATCTGCTTGAGTCCGGTGATATCCCGGACCATCATGAGGGCGGCCTGTCGGTCTTCATGAAAGGTGGATGAGATACTTAATTCCACATCCAGGGAAACGCCGTTTTTGCCGGACAGCACGGTTTCATACCTCTGATCTTCCCTATCCTCCGGGACAACCCGTTGATAGGATTTTAAGGCCCCGGCCAACGCATCCTGGTGGACATAATTGGAAAAAGGGTTTTCAAGGAGCTCCTCTCTAGAAACCCCCATCATATCAGCCAACCGTTTATTGGCGAACCGGATGACGTCATCCTGAATGATGCAGATACCGTCGTTGGAGCTTTCAACAATATTGCGGTATTTCTCCTCGCTTTCCATAAGCGCATTTTCTGAGAATTTACGGTTCGAGATGTCGCGATTGCTGTAACGCCTTCCCAGCCATTCTCCATTCGGGCCGTAAACCGGCTCGCAAATGTGCCGGATCCATCGAATTTCTCCATCCTTTCGGATAATCCGAAGCTCTTGTTGAAAGGCCTTCTCGCTCTTTAAATCCTCTTTCAAATGTCTGACAAACTGTTCCCGATCTGTTGCATGGATCATGTCGCTGACCCATGCCGAGTTCTTCATTAATTCCTCTGCACCATATCCGGTTACAAGTTGGCAACCGGACGAAATATATCGATGCCGGTTGTCAGGGCCTATCCATCCATCCCAGTCACAGGCAAAATGGGCAAAGCCGTGAAGACACTCCCCGCTCGACGGGTTCACCTGATGGGTCTCTTCTAGATCGAAACGGTCATTATTTTGTGTGGGCATTTGAAAGGTTGCTCTTGATGACCGCGTTCAGGTATGAGAAGTCCATAGGCTTCTCACCACCTTTGAAGGGAT
>JAWOIH010000182.1:0-2599 GCA_046484725.1 Candidatus Desulfacyla sp.
CCGCTCTTTATATTGTAAGAATCCGGGTCCAAAGGGCCAGGATTCCTGAACCCGCAATTGGAATCTGCTACCGGGTATAGTCCTTGACGATCTCCATCAGGTTGTCCAGGTCGATCGGCTTTGGGATAAATTCATCGGCCAGCGCCGTTTTGCCGTCCATGTGGGTGTACTTGGTCGAGGTTACGGCGTCGCCCACCGCCGTCAACAAAACGACGGTGATGTTGGAATACTGGGGATCCTTTTTCAGCTCGTCACAGACCTGGTATCCGTTCTTGTTGGGCATCATCACATCCAGGATGATCAGATGGGGCCGCTCCTGCTTGATTCTGTCCCAGGCCTGGATCCCATCGTAGGCTTTGGCCACCCGATAGTTTTCGCTTTCGAGCTTCATGGATATGGCTTCCACCAGATCCGGATCATCATCCACCACCAAAATCAGGGTCTTATTATCCATTGATTAACCTCCTTGATGCTTTTTGTTTAGACCGAAGGCCGCGGATAGAGGCCTGCTCTTTCAACGATCTCCGGGACCTTTTGCTCCCATTCAATGGCCATGATGTGGAAACCCCGGACACCCTTCATTTCCTTGAGTCTGTGCATGGTCTCCACACAAATCGTGATACCTTCCTCCGCCTGCTTGTCTTTGGCGACCCCGCTCATCCTCTTAATCAGGGCATCCGGTACGCTCATGCCCGGGACCTTGTTTTTCATGTATTTGGCCATGCCGGCAGACTTGAAAGGCGTGACCCCGGCCAGGATGCTGACCTTCTCATCAAGACCTCGGTCCCGTACGCCTTGCATCCATTTCTCGAACCTTTCCAGATCATAAATGCACTGGGTCTGGATAAAATCCGCGCCGGCCTTCACCTTTTTGGCCAGTCGCGCCACCCGCAGTTCAAAAGGATCGCCGAAAGGATTGGCGGCCGCGCCGATGAACATTTTCGGGGGGCTCTGAATTTCATCTCCTCCCTGGAATCGTCCTTCATCGCGCATGGTCTTGACCATCTGGACGAACTGGATCGAGTCCAGGTCATAAACGTTCGCCGCCATGGGATGGTCCCCGAAACAGGGGTGATCCCCTGTCAGGCAAAGCATGGTGTCGATGCCGTGGGCATAGGCGCCGATAATGTCACTCTGCATGGCCAGGCGGTTTCGGTCCCTGGTCACCATTTGAAGAACGGGGTTGAGTCCCATTTGACGGATGATGAGGCAGGCGGCAAAACTCGACATGCGGACCACCGCCGTCTGGTTGTCCGTGACATTGATGGCATCCACGTATCCCCGGAGCAACTCGGCCTTTTCTTTGATTTTCTCGGGCATGGCCCCCCGCGGAGGACCGCATTCAGAAGTAACCGCCAGATGACCCGCCGCCAATACTTTTTCCAGTGCGCTCTGCGTTTTCATGATGCCAGATCCTCTCTGATAATTCTTCTGGGACCCCCGTCCCGACTCGCTCTCCAGTCTTTGGCGGGCGCAATGTCTTCATAACGCTTTTCAAGCCCTAGGGCCTTTAACCGATCCCAGATCAGTTGCCAGGCGCACTCCACCTCGGGGTTGATCTCGCACTTCCCGCCGCTCGAACCGCCGCAAGGACCGTTCAGCAAACGCTTGGAACACCGGGCGATGGGACACACGCCTCCGGTCAGGCCGAGCACGCAATCGCCGCAGCCCTGGCACCTTTCGGCCCACACTCCCTGGCGCTCGGATGCACCCATGAATTTCGTGTTCACGGCGGGGAAGACCGGCTTTTCTTTGAATCGCCTGGCCACTTCCTGGACCCCGCACCCACAGGCCATGGACAAAACCGCATCCACCTGATTGATGGTCCCTGCCAGTTCCTCCACGTACTCAGGATCACACTGGCGCTCCAGGGCCATTTCCTTGACATCCAGGACTTTGCCCTCCTGCATGAAGGCCATTTGCAGCGCTGAGGACAAAAGCCCCACTTCCTTCCGCCCTCCCGCGGCACACACGGTTACGCATTCGTTACAGCCCACGAGAAGAATTCGGCCGAAGGGCCGGATGTAATCCATGATCTCCTGGATGGGTTTCCGTTCAGCAGTGATCATTGCTTCCCTCTCTCCTTCGCAGCGCGTAGTGGTACAGGCGCGGTTTTTTTTGACATCTCTAAGCCCCCTCACCCTTCCCCTCTCCCTGATTCAACGCCCTTGCACTAGTTGGCAACCGCCTTTTTCTCCTGCGCCTCTTTGACCGGGTTGGGCCCCAGGCGGCGAATCTTGTCCGTGAATTCCGATGCGGTCGAAGCAAAACGCTCCCCCATTCCGGCGGACATGGTAATCATCTCAAGTCGCTCCTCACCCACGCCGATCTCATCGAGGAGCCGCTTCACATAATCCACCCGGCGGGCCGCCTGGGTATTGCCGTTCTTGAAATGGCAATCCCCCTCCAGACACCCGGCCACGTAAACGCCGTCGGCGCCTTTTTGAAAGGCCTTCATGATGTGAATGGCATCCACCTTCCCCGAACAGGGAACCCGGATGATACGAATGTTGGGCGGATAACAGCGTCGCATGCTCCCGGCCATGTCTGCAGCCGTGTACGCGCAGTAGTGACAACAAAAGGCCACGATAACGGGTTC
>JAWOIH010000239.1:0-6754 GCA_046484725.1 Candidatus Desulfacyla sp.
ATCGGACATACCCGTGGCCTTACACCGTTTCCGCCGCCGCATCGATTTGCCTGCAGATCTCGGCCTCGCTCCCCGCGGCATCGATCTGGCAGCAGAGGGCGTCGTCGGTAAAATGCTTCAGGACAATTGCATGGGTCGGGCATTTGGCGTTGCAAACGCCGTCACCTTTGCACAGAACCGGATTCACCCAGGCCTTTTTTCCCATGGGGGTCTGGCGAAAGATGATCGCATCGTAGGTGCAGGCCGTAATGCACGCCCCGCATGACACACAATCGTTTTCATTGACCTCGCAGATCGCACCCGAGGCGGTAACCGTCTCCCCGGAGAGAAGCGTCAGGACCCGGCCGGCGGCACCATACGCCTGGTTGATCGTTTCCTGGATATGCTTGGGGTAGTGTGCCGTTCCACAAAGATAAACGCCATCGGTCGCGAACTCGACCGGTTTCAATTTGACATGGGCTTCCTTGTAAAAGCCATCCGGGCTCAGTGTCACCTTGAACAATCCGGCGATGGCGTGGGTCGATGCCGACGGGACGACCGCAGCCGCCAGCGAGAGAATGTCGGCGCTCAGTTCCAGCCGCTGGCCTAAAATGGGATCGCTTACGGTGACTTTCAATACCGGCCGGCCCGCTTCCACCCCCGCTTCCACCCGGGGCTTGTCATCCGGTTCCCAGCGAATGAATCGTACGCCTCGATCCGAGGCTTCGCGGTAATAATCCTCCCTGAGTCCATAGGTTCGCATATCCCGGAAGAGGATGTCGATATCCATGTCCGGGTTGATCGCTTTCAGTTTCAATGCGTTCTTGACCGCATGGCTGCAGCACACCCGGCTGCAGTAATTCCGGTCCTCATTTCTGCAGCCCACGCATTGGATCATCACAACACTCTGGGCATTGACGACCTTTTCCTCGCCCTGGGCGATCAGTTCGCCCAGTTCAAGATGGGTGACGACCCGGTCATTTTCTCCATACAGGTACTCGGTCGGTTGATACACATCCGCGCCGATTGCAATAACGCTGGCACCATGCCGGATGCGGGTGACGCCTCTTTCAGATTTCACCGTGGTGGTGAAATTGCCTACATAACCGGCAACCTCCATGATTGCGGCATCGTGGGTTACATGGATCAAGGGGTTCTGGTAAACCGCGCCAATCAGGTCATCCAGATAGGTTTGAACATCCATGCCTTCGATGGTGGTGTGGATTCTGCGCGCCATGCCTCCCAGCATATTGTTCTTCTCCAACAGGTGAACCTCGTGTCCCTGGCTGGCAATGGAGAGCGCACAGGTCATGCCGGCAATCCCGCCGCCGACCACCAGGGCCGCCTTGTTGACCGGCAGGTCAAATTCCTTCAGCGGCTGCAGATGGCGCGCCCGCGCCACCGACATGCGGATGATGTCCTTGGCCTTTCCGGTCGCCTCTTCCTTCTGCTTCGAGTGGACCCAGGAGCAATGTTCCCTGATGTTGGCCATATCCAGGTAATATTGATTGAGTCCCGCCTCCCGAAGGGTATCCCGGAATAACGGCTCAAGGGTCCTTGGCGAACAGGCGGCGATCACCACCCGGTTGAACCCTTTCTCCTTGGCGACATCGGTGATCTCCTGAGCGGAGTTGGTGGCACAGGAAAACAACTGCTCCTGGGCGTAGACCACATTGGGTAGGGTCGAGGCATATTCAACGGCGGAGGGAACATTGACCACACTGGAGATGTTAGCCCCGCAATGACACACAAACACCCCTATCCGTGGCTCTTCCCGGGAGACATCCCGTTCCGGGGGATAGATCCTTTCCTTGGCCAGCTTACCGCGCCGCTTGTCCAGCAGCGCACCACATTGGGCACCCGCCCCGCTGGCGCTAAAAACCGACTCCGGGATATCCATGGGCCCCTGGAAGGCCCCGCTGACAAAAATCCCCGGCCGGCTGGTCGCTATGGGATTGGCATGCATGCTTTGGTTGAATCCGTGGCCATCGAGCTCAATGCCGAATTTTTCCGCCAGTTCCTTGTGGTTGGCCGGCGGATTCAGTCCCACGGACA
Organism: Candidatus Desulfacyla sp.; assembly: GCA_046484725.1. GTDB lineage: Bacteria > Desulfobacterota > DSM-4660 > Desulfatiglandales > Desulfatiglandaceae > AUK324. The sequence goes on from JAWOIH010000239.1 coordinate 2,035, forward strand.
ACACGACCATGTCAAACGTTTCCTCCTTGACGCCTTGGTCGGGGGTGGCATAGCGGATCACCACATTATTGTTTTCCGGGATCTCCCGGCTGATGGATGCGTAGCTTCGGATGAAGCGCACGCCGGGGAGTTGTTCGGCTCGTTGAAAGTATCGCTCAAAATCCTTGCCGAAGGAACGGATATCGTTGTGGAATATCGTGCACTCGGCCTCGGGCTCATGATCCTTGGTCAGGATCACCTGCTTCTGGGTATAGGTACAGCAAACGCCCGAACAATAGCTGTTTTCGCCAGGCGTTACCCGCCGGGAACCCACGCATTGTATCCAGGCGATTTTTTGCGGGTGCGCCTTGTTGGACGCGCGCAGGATCTCTCCCTGGTAGGGTCCGGTGGATGACAACAATCGTTCGTAATCCATGCTGGTGACAACGTTCTGCATCCGGCCGTAGCCATACTCATCCTTGACCCCGGGATCGAAGGGCTCGATTCCCGAAGACAGAATGACCGCGCCGACATTGACTTCCAACTTCTCCGGCGTTTGTCTGAAATCAATCGCATCGGCCTGGCATACATTTTGGCAGATCAGGCATTTTTTCTCTTTCAGGAACAGGCAGCTCTCATCGATATACGATACAAGCGGGATCGCCTGGGAAAAATAGACATGCACGGCCTTATTCGACGATATCTCCTGATTGAATTGATCAGGATATTCCACGGGGCAGTATTTGACACACGTCCCGCACCCCGTGCATTTGTCTTCTAAAATGTACCGGGGCCGTTTGACCAGGCTAACCTTGAAGTCTCCTGCGTCCCCTTCAATTTCCCGGACTTCGGTTAATGTCAGAACCTCTATATTCGGATGCCGGCCGACCTCGACCAGTTTGGGTGAAAGAATTCACATCGAGCAGTCATTGGTCGGGAAAGTCTTGTCCAGCTGGGCCATGTGCCCGCCGATGCTCGGCGTCTTCTCAACCAGGTAAACCTTGAAACCCGCCGTGGCCAGGTCGAGAGACGCTTGAATACCGCTGACACCTCCGCCGACAACCATCACGTCCCCGAAATTTTTTTCTCCGGGATTTCCTGAGAATTGCTCGATTATTTCTTTTGGCAATACTTCGTTTTTCACTTTCTGTCACCTCATCCTATTTATTGGCCCGATCGTTCGGGTGGGCCGATTGAACGTGCCGGTGCTAAATCACTGCCTGTATAATCTCGGTGATATCCTTGATTTCCAGGACATCGTCATACTCCAGGTTCAACCTGCTTTCCTCGAAATTGGTGATGCAGTAAGGGCAGGCAGTTGCCAGCACCTGGGCACCGGCCGCATTGGCCTGCTCCAGCCGGAGGTCGGAGAAGCGTTCTTTTTTCGGCGTGTCCATCCAGATCCTGCCGCCTCCCCCCCCGCAGCACAGACTGTCTATACGCGAATCCACCATCTCAATTAATTCCAGGCCGGGTATCTGCCTTAACATGTCCCGGGGTGGGTCATAGATGTCATTATGCCGGCCCAGGTAACAAGGGTCATGATAAGTGACTTTTTTGCGGTACTCCTTTTTGAGTTCGAGCCTGCCGGAGTTCACCAGTTCCATTAAGTACTGGGAGATATGCGTCACCTCGAAGTTCACCATGAATTCGGGGTACTCGTTTTTAAAAGTATGGTAGCAATGGGGAGAAGACACGACGATTTTCCTGACACCATTATCAATAAAGGTTTTGATATTCTCCCTGGCCAGGCTTTTAAACACTTCTTCACTGCCCGTCTTGCGAATGCTTTCTCCACAGCAATTTTCCTTGGACCCGAGTATCCCGAATTCAATGCCGGCCTTATTGAGGATATCGACGGTGGCGATGGCGACCTTTTTCATTCTTGGGTCATAGCTCAAATAGCAGCCGACGAAATACAGAAGGTCCATTCCCTCGGTATAGGGTTTCACCGGCAGTCCCTTGCTCCAGTCGGCCCGGTTTTTCCGATCTCCCTGCAAGGGGTTGCCTTCGGAAATGAGGCTTGCTCTGGCGGTGCGGGCTGAACGGACAGATGCAGGGAAAACTTCATATTGCGAGGCGACCCTGCGCAAGGAGACGCCCACTTCGATCTGTTTGACGCCTCTGGGGCACCGCTGCGGGCATCTTCCGCACGTCGTGCATCGCCATATGTCTTCACCGTCTATCTCCGTCAGACCATACGTCGCCTCGCGGATGATTTTGCGAATGCTGAATTGCCTGACCCTGTTCCAAGGACACACAGCGTCGCACAACCCGCATTGAAAGCAAAACCGAAAGGCCTCCCCGCCGGCCTCTTTTATTTCTTCAATTACCTCTTTAAATGGCGCGACTGTTTCCACTGTCTTTATTAATCCTTATTCTCGCCTGATTGAGTTATTCCTTCTTCGACATCCGGGCCATGGCATCCTTGATCTTCTGCAAGCCATATTTGTCTGCCAGCGCTTCCAATCCGATCTCCAGGTCATCGGTTTCCAGGCCCTCTGTCTCGTCAACCGCTTCTTCTCTTGCGTCCCAGGTCAACGCGTCAACCAAACACCATTTTACACACAACGGCTCGTCTTCACCTTCGCACATATCGCATTTCAGAGGCAGACCGGAATCAGGTTCTTTAAACTCATCCCTGGAAGGGCAGGAAGCCCTGCAGAAGGAACATTCGTCATATTCCTTCCCGTCGATCGTATACTTGTCTCTTCCGGCACACTCCGCCACGGCGTACTCACCCGCATAAACGGGAACATAAAGGTCTCTCAAGGGATCGCGAATCACCCGGATACGCGATCTTGCCGGGTTATTGCTGCTATACTTCGGTTCGGCGTGAAAGGCGGAACAGATTACCTCGCATGCCCGGCAACCATTGCATTTGTCCACATCTATTTTGATCGTCTTAATGGTTTTCTTTTTCTTATCATCCTTCAAGGTATTCGCCCTCCACGCTAAACTGTCTCTTTTTACGCCGAAGCCTCTTTGGAAGAAGCATCTTCATTTTCCGTCAAGATCCCTCTTTGCATGAAATCTTGGCTGACGTATTCCAGGCCCAATTCATGCAACGACGCTTTGGTAGGAATACCCTCATTGTTCCATCCTTTGAGCTGGTAATACCGATCCAGGAGTTCGGCTTCAAGTTCGGGGAATCTTTTCTTCCAGTGATTTTCCGGGGGCTTGTCATCTTTTCTCCTCATTCCCCTTCTTATGTTAACGGCTCTGACCAGCGTCCGATAGCGCCTGGCCGCCTGGGTGAGTTTGTCTTCATCCATTTCGATTCCGGCGCCTGATGAGATAAATTTCGGATAATTGTGGATGTGATAAGGAGGCTTCAGGGGAAAGGATGACAAGCCGGCACACATTCCGAGGGCGTCATCGATGTAGTGCATCCGCTCTTGCCAGTCGACAATATCGCAAGTCATGTCAACCGTCGGGTAATAGGGAATCGAGTTGTCTCCGCGCAGCTCCCAGTCAAGGAAATATTGTTTGAATTTTTCATCAGGAACCTGGATCCAGTCCTTGACAAAGTCTTCGCGCTGCTCTCTCTTGGGAAAGGGAGCCTGGGGAAACTGTCCTTCAATCTGGGTAATGTTGATCTTTTCACCGGTCGCATACATCAGGAAATAGATAGGATTCAGCATGGACAGCTTGAGCGGCAGCTGCTCATGTTTTTTGATATTGTTATGGGCAAAGGCTTCCGCTCCCTTGCCGATCGCTTTGGCCGCCCAATAGGTACCGTTGGCCAGCACATCGCCGATCCCTTCGCGCCGCACAATCCTGTCAAGCAACCAGTAGAATCTGCCCTCGTTGTCGGACGGCATTCCCGGGAAGTCTTCATCGGTCAGAATGCCGTTTTCGTAAAGCTCCAGCGCGAAGGCCATGACCTGGGGCGCCGAGAAGCCATCCACACCGTACTCCGTGGCGCGCTGCGCAATTTTCAAGCCAAAATCCAGGTCCGACATCGCCGCCATGGTATAGGTGAGTTTGGTGAAACATTTCATCATATACGTCGGCAGTCCCGGAACGGAAATGGTCGCTCCGCATTTCATCGGGCAGTTGTAGCAACTGATCAACCGCGTCTGCGCGGTTTTCATCGTATCCGTCCACTGCTTTTCGATTTCCTCGTTCCAGAAATCTTTTCTGCGGGTACGTGAATTTCCCCACATGAAATTCTCGGTATGCCACTTCTCGTCGTGGACTTTCATTTCCTGGGGTGAACCGAGGCCGGCCAATATCGGCATGACCCCGGGAATGGGATTTTCCTCCCTGAATTTAATATATTCCAGGACTTCGTTGCAAAGTTCCATGAATTCAGCCGGTCGGGCGATATTGAGGTCCCTGGTGCCGCGAACCACGATCGCTTTTAAGCCCTTATCGCCCATGACGGCGCCAATTCCACCTCGGCTGGCACTGGACCTGCCCTGCTCGATGGAAGCAAAATAGACCCGGTTCTCGCCGGCCAGGCCGATGGCAGCCACCTGGGCTTTGGGCTCCTTCAACTCCTTGCGCAGCAGTTCGGCGGTTTCAATGGCGCCCTTGCCCCGTAAATGCGAGGCATCCCGTATTTCAACCTTGTCGTTGTTGATCCACAAATACACCAGATCGGGGGACTTGCCGCGCAGGATCACCTTGTCATAACCGGCATACTTCAATTCCGGCGCCCAAAAGCCGCCCATCATAGAAAAGGCCATCAACCTCGTCTGGGGCGAAATGGTGGAAACAATCGTACGATTGCATC
>JAWOIH010000279.1:0-16449 GCA_046484725.1 Candidatus Desulfacyla sp.
CCCGGCATCTTGACATCCAGGATGACCACATCCGGATGCTCCTTCAGTTTTTCCACGGCCTCTTCACCGCTGCCCGCCAACAGGGTGGTGAAACCCCTTCGATCCAGGATCTTCTTGGTGGTGGCCCGGAATTGATCCTCATCGTCAACCATGAGTACCTTTATCGATTCATTCATCGGAAACCTCCCCTCTTGCCGTTCATAAAAACAGCGAACAGGTTGTTTAATTCAGTATGCCTGCCAATGGACCCAGCATTCTCACCATGAGCAGGAAAGTCAATACCGTGCATGCCAGTGCCGCAAAGGCCTTTCTTCCGCTGATGCCCCCCGCCTTCACTATTCCCAGGCCCACGAGACAAAATCTCCATATCCCTGCCGCCCAGCCCATGCCGGGGATCCATGCGACAAGGAGCGTCACACCGGCATAGGCCATGATGCGCATCAAGGACCCAAAAGAAAAGGTGTTTCTGCACAAAACCTTGGTTACTGCGTACAGAAGAAAGGCGAGGAGAAAAGGGGAGAGAAAGGCATTGACGAATGCGATCCCTCCCACCAGTGCCTGTTGCTCCCCGGCATACAGGGCCGTGAGGGCCCCATAGATGAGGCTGCAGAAAAAGAGGAATACCATGGCCTTTCCGTAATCCCTCTCCATGGGCATTTGCGTATAGAATTCGCCCGGGTGCAGGACGAGCCTGACCGCGGTTTTCAACATTTGGCCAAGGATGCCGGTCCGTTGACCGCAGGGCAATCCCTTTTCCATGGGTTGACAGAGCGTTTTCATGGCCGTTGGATCATACCTCCCTTGTTATCCTATGCCTCGTTTTCGGGTGCCTAAAAGGAAGGCAGCCCGGACCATCCCAGCCACCGCCAGTAGGTGGCCGCCATGAGCATGAGACCGGCCATATTCGTGAGCCAGAGGATGATCCCGACCCGCAGATAGTCCCTGGCCTCCAAGTACCCGCTGGCATACACAATGGCATTGGGCGGCGTTCCAATGACCAGGCAGTAGGCAAAGGAAGAGGCGATGGCGGTCCCCATGGCCGCAAAAGGAATCATGGAGGTCCCCGGATGCACCACCCCGGCCATGGCCAGAGTAACCGGTCCCACTGCGGCGCAGGCAGGCCCATCCGCCATGATCTGGGTCATCAGACCCGTAATCACATTCCCTGTCAGGAGAAGTCCTATTCCATGATTGACGCCAAGCGGGGCAGCCACTTCCAGTATGCTCCGGGCAATCCAATAGGCGCCGCCTGTGTCCACGAGGATCTTCCCGAAGATGATGGCCCCGGCATAGAGCCATACCACGCCCCAGTCCACCCTGGTCTGGTAGTCTCGCCAGTTTACCACGCCTGCCAGGATGTATGCGGTCCCTCCAATCACGGCAAAGACCCCGATGCCGAAGCGGATGCCGGTCACCCATTGAATCAGGTTGCTTTCCGTAATCCAGCAGAAGAGCGTGGCCAGGAAGATGCAAAGGGCCGTGATCTGGGGACGGGTCCATCTCCCCCCGATCCGCCGGGTCTCCTCCCGCACCACGTTCATGGCCGGCCCGAGATCTCTTATCCGCGGTTTGAATCGCCAGTTGAGAATAATCCAGGTGATGGGCATGAGGAAGAATAGAAAGGGGAGGCAATAGATCATCCACTGGCCGAAGCCGATGGAAATCCCATACATCTCCTCCGTGTAACTCATCATGATGATGTTCCTGGCAGCACCCGAGGGGGCCAGAGACCCCCCGAGATTGGCGGCCATGGCAATGGTGATCATGAGCATCTTTGCCAGCTCCGGGTCCTCCTCGCCCGTGGCGCCGGTGGACATGGTGTAGAGAATGATTCCAATGGGGAGGAACATGGCGGCCAGGGCATGGTCGGACATGAACATGGTGAGAGGCGCGATGACCAGCACGATGACCAGGGTCACCCATTTCACGTCCGGATTCTTGAGTTTCCCGAACATCATCATGGCGATTCGTTTGTCCACGCCGGTTTTCACAAAGGCCGTCGCAAACATGAGACTCCCCATAATGAACCAGGTGGCATCCGACCAGTAGAGGCTTGCGACCGTATGACGGTTCACGATCCCGGTGCACATGGCGATAATCCCGATGCTGAAGGCCACCATGGGAAGGGGCATGGCCTCCGTGACAAAACAGAGGACCACGAAGAGGACGATTCCCACAGCCGCCTTCACGTGGAAGCCGGCCTTGAGGGCCGCCTTTTTTTCATCTGGCTTGAGGCCGTCAAAAGTGAGTTTTTCGGTCCTGAGGGCATAGGCCTCTTTCAGGAGGCCATTGAAACGCTCCTTGGGCACACCCTTGGCAAAGGCCATAACCTGCTCCAAGTGGTCTTTTGTGGTGGGGATCTTGTTGTCTTTGCACCACTTCTCATTTCTCTTCAAGAAGGCGGCCTGTGAAAAGGAGGACTTCTGAACGCTTTCCTCCATCATCCTCACGAGTTGGACCTCCCATTGCTCCAGGTCTTTCGTCTTCTTATTGAAAAACGCCTGTGAAAAGAAATCCCTCACATATTTGGGACCGAATGCATACTCCACCCCCACATCCAGCATTCCTTTGGGGGTGGGTATGAATAGAAGAATGAGAAGCAATCCCAGAGGAATGGAGAATCGCTTCCAGTCAATGTACTTGTCATATCCTGTTGCTTTCTTGGTTCTGTCTTCGGCACTCATGGTTTTCCCTCGCATATTCTGTCGTTCGATAGATGACATCCGGCGCCCATGGAAAGTTTCCATGAAGCCCCTCCCGAGACCCTATCCTCCCCAGATGCGCGAAATACCCCACAGGATCGCCATGCCTATGGTGGCGTAGAAGAAGAAGGTCCGTTCCCCTTGCCTCGAGATCCGGGTGAGACCTCTCATTTTTTCTCTTTTCAAGGATGTTTTCATCTTGATTTCGCCCGTCGCGTTTCCGGCGTCTGCCTCGCCTATGCCGTGTCCCGCATGATTTCCCGGGGCGACCTCATGAAACTCCTGGATTGGGCCACACGGATCTTCTCCTCCAGTCGTTTCCGTTTCTCAAAGGCCTCCACCGCCTTCTCCAACAGCTCATCCACATCCGTTGGTTTCACCAGGTAGTCGGTGGCGCCTGACTTGAGCCCCTCTACCGCCGATTCAACCGTTGCGTGACCGGTGAGCATGATCACCTCCACCAGCGGAAAACGGCGCTTGATCTCCTGAAGGGTTTCCATACCGTCCATGCCCGGCATCTTGACGTCCAGGATCACCACGTGAACGGTTTGTGAGGCCAGGATTTGAAGGGCCTCCAGGCCGCTGGCGGCCGTCAGGACCTCATACCCTTTTCTTGCAAGCAGTTTCTTGGTGGTGGAAAGAAACCTCTCCTCATCATCCACCAGCATCATTTGCATCGTGTCCATAACATCGTCTCCTGTTTGCGTTGGTTCTCATGAATTCAGGTCGGTTTCGTTTCACGCGGCCGTCGGCAGGCTGATGGTGAAGGTGGTTCCCACGCCCATCTCACTCTCAACGGCCATGCTGCCCCCCATCTTGTCCACAATTCCGTAACATACGGAGAGACCCAGTCCCGTCCCTTTCCCCACCGGCTTGGTGGTGAAAAAAGGAGAGAAGATCTTGTTGAGATTTTCATGGCTGATGCCGCATCCGTTGTCCCTGACCCATACCTCCACCCTGCCATCGGCCCCCGGCCGGGCGCCCACGGTCAATTGTCCTCCGGAAGACCCGTATTTTTGAGTCACCGCATCCATCCCGTTATTGAATAAATTGAGAAGGACCTGCTGGATATGGCTTGGATCTCCCTGGATAAGCGGCGTCTCTTCGGATATCTCTTCTTTGAGGACGATGCCCTGGACGCTTGCCTTCTTGGAGATCATCTGGGTGACCTCCGGAATAAAGGTGCGCAGATCCACCTCCCTCGAAACCGGCTCCCCTTTCCGCCCAAACTTGAGAATGGCCTGGGTGATCTGGGCGCATCGGTCCACCTGGAGCTTGATCTGGGCCATGGAGTCGGCCAGTTCACCCGCATCGTCCGTAACAGGCAGTTCCCCCTTCTCCCTCATATCGGCGAGGATGGCCTCCATAAGGGCCTGTTCCGATCGGATGATTTGAAGGGGGTTATTGATCTCATGGGCGAACCCGGCGGCCATCTCACCCAGTTCTGCAAGCCCTGTAGCGCGGATGAGCTGGACCCCCAGCAGTTCCCTTTCCCTGTCCATCCGCTCCATCCGCTTCACAATGCGGTTAGTGAGAAAATGGGCAATGGCGATGATGCTGGAAATGCCCACCACAAGGATGAGACAGATAATGTAGCTCGCGGATCGCAAGGCCCTGAATGCGTCGGACTTCTCCTGCCGGACCACGAGGCACCAGTCCTTGTGCCCAAGCCAGGTCGTGGCATAGAGAAACTTCTCACCGTGAGGGTTTTCGTCGATGAAGGCCCGCGTTCCTTCATGTCGCTCGGGATAGGCGGAGATATCCGGGTCTTGATCCATCAAACCGCCCCCGGAACGACGTTCGCTCTGGAAAAACCCCTCGGCATTGATCAGGTAGGCCTCGCCTGTCTTGCCGATCCGGACCTTCTTCACCATTTCGTTGAAGAGATGGGTGTCTATCGTTGCGCGCAGGACCCATTTCATCGCATCCTGCTCTCTGGCAACGGCGATAATAAAATGCGGCACCCTTCGGTATCCGAGAAACACATCACTGATGTATGGCCCCTTTTTGAGAACCTCCTTCAGCCATGGCTCCCTTCCGTAGTCCCGACCTACCAGTTTGAACGGCCCGTGATACGCCACATGGGTCCCCTCCTCATTGAAGACGCCCAGGTCGACGAATGCGGAGGATTCCTTCTGAAGGTTCAAGAAAACAGTGTAGAGATGCTCTGGGTCAACCAGGTCTTGAAAGGAATTTGAGTGAATCACGAATTCGAGATTGGCCGTCCGCTCCCTGAGGAACGAATCGATCATCTGCCGGTGGTCCTCCACAATGCGTTTCAGGCTGGAGATGGTGCTTGTCTCTATGGAGGTAGTGAAATAGTAATACCCGATTCCCAGTACAATGACAAACAGGACGACAGGCACTCCGATCATGCTCCCCAAGATCATCCTTTTGAGACGGGAGTATCTTTGGCGTTTGTCTTCTTCCATGTGGCTTCCCCCTCCCAACAGTTCTTATGGCAACCTCCATGCCAAAGAAGTGCTTCTTCAGAAGAAAGGCTAAGGTTTTGTTTTTGTATATAATCTGGCTCTTGTGGAGAGACGGGCGACAGGAAAGGTCTCACAGATATGTCGGTGTTCTTTACACCATGTAAAGAGAGACGGTAAGGGTTCAGCGTCGCCGGGTTTCCCGCTCAAGGGGGATTGGGGGTTAAGCACAAAGAAAAAGCCCCCGGCAATGACCGTCAGGTCCATTTCCAGGGGCTTTAGAGGGGGGCATCTGTGTGTACGGTTAGGCATCCTCCTTTTCCTGATCAAAGACCCTTCCCGGAAACCGCATGAGCTGTTTGATCCTTGCCCCCCTTATCTTCTGTTCGTGGGCGTTCTTTTTTTCAAAGGCCTGCCCGAGTTTGATCATCAGGTCCTCCAGCCTTACGGGTTTCAGCAGATAGTCGAAGGCCCCCAGCTTCATCCCCTCGATGCTCGTTTCAACAGAAGCATGCCCGGTCAACAGGATGACCTCGCACAGGGGTTGTATTTTTTTCATCTCTCGCAGGGCCTCGATGCCGTCCATCCCTCCGGGCATCTTCACATCCAGTATCACCACGTCAAAAAGCTGCTTTTTCATCTCTTCGACGGCAGCCTCGCCGCTCAGGACCCCTATGGCGTCCACATTCCTCTTTTTGAGACGATTCACCAGGGTCTCCAGAAAATCCGTTTCGTCATCCACAACAAGTACTCTGAAAAGATCCATTTGCTCCTCCCTCCTTTCTCAACGCATGACCCAACCGACTATGTTTATTTCTTCTCAGGCGCCACTGCCGGTATCTTTATGGTAAAGGTGGTGCCCTTCCCGGCCTCTGTCTCAAAAGAGATGTCGCCGCCCATCTTTTTCATTATGGTGTAACTGATCCACAGACCCAGCCCCGTTCCTTTGCCGGGATCTTTGGTGGTATAGAAAGGATCGAACACCCTTTTTTTCCGCTCAGGGGGGATTCCGGGTCCTGTGTCCGCTATGTCAACAGCTATCAAGGGACCATCCCGCTGGCTCTTGACCACTATATATCCATCTTTACCGATTGCGTCAATCGCGTTGCTGATAATATTCAAAAAGACCTGTTGAAGCTGGGATTGATCGTTGGCTATGATCGGAAGTTCCTCTGCAAAATCCGTTTTGATTTCTATGTTGTTGATCCTGGCATAATTGCCCAGTAGAGAGATGGTCTGCCGGATGGTTTCGTTGACATCCACATCCTCCAACCTCGGTTCCATCTTCCTGGCATATCCCAGCATGCCATGCACCACTTTTCTGGCACGTTCCACATGCTCTTCTATCTTGGCAATGGAGGCCTTCAACTCTTCGTAGCTCTTGCTCTGAGCCAGATCTTCCTCCTCCAAGAGATCCTCTATCCAGCCTGTCTTCTGGAGTATCACCGCAAGCGGATTGTTTATCTCATGGGCAACCCCGGCGGCCATTTTGCCCAGTGCCGCCAACTTGTCCGATTGTACCAGTTGGGCGTTGAGTTCATCAATCCGTTCATCGCTTTCCCGCAGTCGTTTCACCGTCACGCCGGTGGTTAAGACGGTAACGATGACAATGGCCAGGATACCTGCCAGCATAATGGCGATCTCCACAGTCCTGGTGGCATAAAACGACGCCATTTCCTCCCGGATCTCCTGGGAGATAACCAGGAGCCACTTGTCGTTGTTGAGCCAGCTTCCGGCATAAAGCGTGGGTTTCCCATGTTCACCCCTGCCTTCCAGTATGGTGGTTCCGCCTCCGAACAGGGAAGGATCGACAGGGGATTTTTCCATGATCTCCCCTGCAAAACGAGGCCGTGTCTGGTAATATCCTTCTCGATTAATGATATATGCATCCCCGGTACGGCCTACCTGCGCGGCCTTGATGCTCGCGCCGAAGACGTCTGAATCGATGGTGGCCCTCAGGATCCAACTGTGCTGGTTCTCCTGTCGCTTCACCGCTATGACGAAATGAGGGATCTTCCTGAAACCCGTGTAGACATCGCTGATGAAGACACCCTTGGTCATGGCCTCCCCAAACCATGGCTGCTGGTAGTAATTGAGGCCGGAAAGCTCGTAAGGGCCGATATAGGCGGCGTGCCGGCCTCCAATGTCTATTACGCCAAGGTCCACAAAGGCCCCTGCCCGCTGATTCATGATGGAAAAAATCGTTGAAAGGTTTTTTTCCTGAACGATGGTGTTGAAATGGTTTGTATCCGCCATTGCCGCCAGGATGGCGGTTCTCTCCTTCAAAAAAAGATCTACGGCCCCCGACTGGGATCTTGCCCGGTAATATATCTGTTCCCGGATCTTATCGCGGTACATGCCGGAGAATTGATAGTAAATCGTTGCCCCAAGGGCCACGAGCGGGGCGAGGGAGACTGCCAGGGTAACGGCCGTAATTTTTCTTCGAAGACCTGTATAAATGGCATTCCTCATCTGCCTCTCCCCCTGCCTCGCGCAAACCCTATTTCATCACCGGCCAAGACATGAACTGCCAATAACCCAGAATGGTCCAGAACCAGAGCACAAGCCATGCCAGGATGGTAACTGGCAGACCGTACTTTACGAAATCCATTATATCCAAAAGCCTCTCCCCTGTCACCGGATCCCTTCCCATACCGAAGGCAATAGCATTGTTGGGAGTTCCAACCACCAGGAAGTTGGCGAAGGAAGAGGAAAATGCACAGGCGAGACCCAGCTTCCACACATGGGCCCCGCTTAAGGCCGCCATGGGAAGGACGATGGGGCCAAGGGCCGCTACCGTGGCGCCGTCGCTCATGAAGTTGGTCATGGTACCCGTCAATATGCTCACGCCGATAACCAGCATATCTCCTTTCGCCATGAAATCCGGCAGGATGCTCACAAAGCTCGTGGCCAGCCACAGGGCGCCCCCTGTGAACTTGAGGGCAACACCCATGGCCGTTGCCGCTGCGTACAATCCCACCACGTCAAAGGCGACTCCCTCCTGAACATCATCCCATGTGATTATTCGACCCAAAAACATTGCCATTACGGCGTACAGGGTTGGGCCCCCAAGTCCCGAGTGTTCGCCCAGGATGACCCACGCTGCCACAAGGAGTACGAGGATGCCTGCCATGATGGCCTCCTTGCCGCCGAACTTGGGCATCCTGGCCACCTCGGATCGGACCACCTCTCCCGGGTTTATGTCCTTTACGATGAACTTGGGTTTGAGGCGGATATACATGTAGGCCCCTATAACAACCCCCATGAGGGGAACAAAGGGCATACCGTATTTCATCCATTGCAGAAACGACAGGGGAACGCCCTGTTGCATGAAATAGCCTACCATAATGGCATTCCTTCCCCCTGCAGCAGGGGAACCCGGGCCGCCGTGGTTGGCCGCAAAGCATACCCCGAGGAGAAGGAATATGGCCAAGGCCCTGTCCTTTTCAACACCATGCATTTTGCATGTGACTTTATAGACACCCAAAAGTACCGGGATCAGGAGGGCAACCAGGGCATGCTCGGAAAGAAAGCTTGCAGAAATGGCAAGAAGCGGCATAAAGATAAGGGCAAAGCCCTTTGCGCTGTGGATGCGGCTTAAGAGTATGAGCCCAATACGCTTGTCCAACCCTGTCTTGGCCACTCCTACCGCCACAACCAGTATGCCGAATATAAAAAAGACGGCATCGCTCATGTAGGCCTTGCCTATGTCCTGCATGGGCAAGATGCTGAAAAGATAAAGCATAACGGCAACCAGAAGATCCGTTGCCCCCAGGGGAAGGGCCTCCGTGCCCCAAAAAAGCACGGCGAGACAAAAGATAAGCAGCATCACCTTGGCCAGTTGCGCCGCGTCTGTCTCAGTCAACAGCCCTTTTTCGTGTGAGTTGGAAAGGGTTTCTCCGTTCTGGGCCGCCTTGAAAGCCGCAGGGCTCAGTTTCTTGTTCACACTGTCCGTGATGTTTTTGCAGTCGGACGGCAAAGAATAGCCTGACGGCTTTTCCATGCTCACAAGATCGATCATGCCCTGAGGAGTAGGCATGATGACCAAAACAAAAAACAGTATGGCAGCGGGAACGATGATTAAGGGCTTGTAGCCCGGTCTGCTCTTCCATATGCTGCCGGTTTGAACGGCGGTTGTTGCTCCTGAATGATGTGCCATTTGAACCTCCTTGCCTTGTCTGCCGGGCCTCATGAAAACCGACCCCGAAAATCTCACCGTCCCTGACATCAAGATGAGCCACAGGTTTTTCCCCTGAAGCCTCTTTACCCGTCTTCTGAAAGGTCTTCACGGAAAACGTGCAGTTCAGAAATTGCTTCACATACGCTGGGCTTCTGAGACAAATCGTCTGGAACGCACTGTCCATTCATTGAAAGTCAGTATGAGGATAGGGCAATTAATGTGCCAAATGCGAGGCAGGAGGGATGATGAGATAAGTATTCAGAAAGAAGGATAGATTGCCGGGTGAGGCCGAAGCGCCCGAGGGAGATGGGAACATATATCTGTCAGCAGTTTTTACACAGTGTAAAGAGGAGGGTCTTACTCTCTTTGGGCGCCGAGGAGCTTGGCAATGTCTGCGGTGATTTTCGTTCTGTAATGGTCAACGGATGGGGTCCTGAGCATGATCATATCCAACTGGCGGGTGTGAATGGTCAGATAGCCGAGGGCCGTCAGCCTTCCCTTCATGAAGTCCATGTCCCTGTCTTCCATCCTGGCCATGAGGGTATCCTCCTTGATGGAGACCCTGAATCCGAGTTCTTCCAAGATATCTCCGACAAACAGCGTTCTTTTATACCGTCTCTCGTAATCCGCGGCCCCCCCCTTGAACTGGAAGCTGATATAGTTTTCACCGGATCGTTCGCTTACCAGGGTCTCCACACTGGAAAAATGGAAACCGAGTCGCGAATAGAGGCTGCAGTAGTTCTTTGAAATCATAAAATAGTTGCGGTTGGCGAACCTGGAACGAACGGTAGGGACAAAGGCCCGGTTGGTGGTGGCCTGGAACATGACCGATGCAAAGCCTCTTCCATCCACCGGGGGGGGGCCTTCCCAGGGCACCGCAGCGATCCCCTCCCACAGGGCCAGCATCGGGATCGAGGCGATGTTTTCCAGTCGGATGTACTTCTCCATCACCTCTTCCGTAAACCCGTCATCCAGGTTCAAAACCCACCACTGCATCGGCACATCCACAAAAAGCTGTTTACTGGAACGTTCGGGAAACCGGTGATCCTTGCCGAAACGGAACATCTCATGCACGGCCTTTTCGTGGCAGAACCGGGTGATATCATGAAACGTCTGACAGTTTTTGGGTGCAAAGGCAGTGGCGTCGGGATCCAACAGGTTCAACGGGACAATATGTTGCGACACCCCTTTCAGGGCCTCATGGACCGGGCTCCCCTCCATGAGATTCCTGGACTCCCGCGTCTCTTCAAGCAGGGAGTCCACCTTCCCCTCATATACCCGTCGGCCGTTGGCATCCACGGTCGCCATCTGACCGTTTTTCAACAGGCTGACGGCCCCTTCCACCCCGAACAGGCCGGGGACGCCGAATTCCCTGGCCACATTGGCCAGATGGCCGGTCACGCCCCCCTTCTCGGTAATCACGGCGGCGGCCCGGTTCATCAGAGAGGCCCATCGAGGCAGGGCCTGGGCCGTCACCAGGATGGCCCCCTCAGGGAACCGGAGCATATCCACGTCCTTTTTCACAATAAATACCGGACCTGCCGCTGTTCCGGGGCTCGCCGGGACGCCCCCCTTGAGAATCACCGGTTCGTGCGCCTCTTCGAGGTATGTTTCGAGATCGCGGCCTCTGAATGCTTCCACCTGCTGCAGCGCACGGCATTGCAGCAAAACGATGGCGCCGTCGTTTTGGATCGCCCACTCAACGTCCTGCGGCACGCCGTAGTGCCTTTCCAGCTCTACTGCCAGGCGGGCCAGTTCCAGGGCCTGATCGTCTTTAAGAGACGCAAGTTCCCTTTCATCCCCTGTGGCATCCAATCGACAGACCCCTGCATCCGGATAGCACACGAACTTCTGCTCCTTGGAGGCGATCTCCCTTCGCAGGATTGTCATGGGCGCCTTGCGGGAGACCATGAAAAGATCCGTGGCGGAACTCCCGTCAACCACCGACTTGGGCAACCCCCAAACCGAGTTGATGACAATGGCGTCGTCTCGGATATCGAGCGGGTTCCTGGAATAGAGGACGCCCCCCGAGACGGGGTCCACCATGCTCATGCACCCCACGCACATGGCCACATCCTCGTCACGGATTCCCCGGTTGAGACGATAGGCCATGGCCGCCAGGCCGTACTTGCTGGCCACAATCTCCTTGTAGACATCCGGTATGTACTCACGGTTCACATTCAATTCCGATAGGTACTGACCGGCAAAGGACGTCCCGGCAAAATCTTCTCCCAGGGCGCTGCTTCGCATGGCAACCCGGATCCCTTTCCCGTCCATCTCCTCCAGGCGCCGGTACGCCCCCATAATGGCTTCGCTCAGATCTTCCGGCAGGGGGGATCCGATAATCAACTGCCGAATGGCGGCGCTGAGGGCGTGAAGTTGGTCCAGGCGATCCACATCGGTCGCCTGAATCCGCCGATCGATCTCGGATTGAAGGTCGTTATATTCCATGAACCGGTAATAGCCTCTGGCAGTGACCGCAAATCCGTTCTGAACCCGCATGGAAAGCCGATTCCGGATCTCGCCGAGATTGGCCATCTTGCCGCCCACCTGGTCCGCCGTTTCCGTGTCCATATCATCCAAAGAGATGACCAGCGGTCCTTCCCTGGCTGCATCGGAGTGGGCAAGGAAAGGATTGATTCTTAACTGGATCTCCTTAAAACGGTCATAGAGGCCTTCATATTTTCCAGGGGCGAGGTCGTTCAGGTTCTTGGCAATCTGCCAGACAGAGGTCGACACAGCCGTGCACCGGGACCGAACAAAGTTCATGCCGAAGGGTTTTGTTCCCCTGAGGCCCTCCTCCATTTCCGCCATGATTTCGAGGGCCTTGTTATTGGCATTCAGGAGGAGCTTGAAATGATGATATCGGGTCTTGAAGTCATTGCGAATGGCATCGACATCCATCGCGACGTCCTCTTTCGCTTTTGGAAAGAGACCCTTTATGGCGGTAAGTATGCGGCCCATGGTTTTCTGGTTGCTCGTTATGCCCTGCCCGACCTTGGCGCATTGGCGGTTGGATCATGAATCAAAAAGGCTAAAGGCCGTCTCACCACCGGTAGCCTTTAGCCTTTTATCAGACCATGCTGTTTCTTTCAATGGTCAATTATCAATTGTCAATCCCTCAGTGTTCCAGCCTCATGCCCCACCCCTCAAACATATAGAGGATGGCAAAGCCATACCACAAGGTGTAGACGACATAAAAAACCAGGGAGAAAATGACAACACCCATTCGATCCGAGATCTTCTGGGCTTCGATTCTGTAATAGTTGTAAGAGGGCTCCACACCCTTTTTGACCACCATGGCCACCACCTTGTCCTCTTTGAATTGCTTCTGTTTCTGCAGTTCCTTCTCCATTGCATGGAGGGCCTTCCACCAGTTATATAGGACCTGCCTCTCGTTATAACCATATTTTTTCGAGACCGCTTCTCCCTTGTTGTGATACATCTCGTCTGCGTCGGAGAGCGTATTTTCCAGTATCCTGCCCAGATCGCCGACGACGTGCAGGGACGCCCCGGCAACCGTGACGGATGCCCCCCCTTTCTGGAAGAGAAGGGCCGTCTGTTGCGCCTGTTTCTCATCCCCCAGGGCTAATTTCGCATCCACGGACCGGCCATTGAACTGAGCGGTTTCTTTCAGGGCGTCCTGGATATAGTAGGCCGATCCCTTGGATATGGAATTGTACAGGGCGTCCAGGTACTCGAGGCCGTTGTGGCCTTTGAATACGGGGGAGAATATGATGATCAGCACCACGACGAATACCGCCAGCATGGCCAGGCCGCCGAAAAACTCCTTTTTGTTCGCAATCATGATCGCACCCCCTCTCCCTTGAGTACACGGATGTTGACTAAAAACGTGCCGATCACCCAGACCGAAAACCCGCCGATGACAACGAAAAAGGCCCACACGCCGATGGTGTCCAGGACGGCACCTGTCTGCCGTGAGATGGGAATGACGTCCATTTCCCCCAACTTGCCCGGCAGGGCGAAGATCCGGTTCACAAAACCGGCGAGCACCGCCATGGCGTAAAAACCCCGAATGGTGATGCCGGGAACCACCTTGGTCACCATGGCGCCCACCTGGATCCCGATCAGAGACCCTAACAGCATGCCCATGGCCAGGGTATAGAAGATGAATCCGTAGATGGCGTACTGGCTGATGGCCGCATACCCTGCGGTGAAGACGATCTGGAAGATATCGGTCCCCACCGTGGTCATGGAGGAGACGCCCAGCATGTAAACAAAGATCGGAAATGTCAGGAACCCGCCGCCGACCCCCATGATC
Source organism: Candidatus Desulfacyla sp. (assembly GCA_046484725.1). Lineage (GTDB taxonomy): Bacteria > Desulfobacterota > DSM-4660 > Desulfatiglandales > Desulfatiglandaceae > AUK324. The sequence continues at coordinate 13,594 of JAWOIH010000279.1, forward strand.
CCCGCGGCCAGCCCCACCAGTGCGCCGCTGAGGACCAGGAACACCCATGAAATGCTCCTTCCTCCCGGGGCCAGATCGTGATCGAACTTCACCATGGGAGGGATCTTCATGGCCTGGATCTTCCTGGGGAGATTGCCCATTTCCGCCCCCTCAGCCCTGCCGCCGTGGGCGTCTCCGCCGCCATGGGGGGCGTCCACCCGCTTATCGGCGCTTCTTGCGCGGAGGAAATCGCTCATGGAGTAGATGCCTAAGAATCCCAACATGAAGGAGTAAATGGTCGTAATAAACGCATCGCTGAGGACCGGATTGATCTCGTAAAGCACCCGGTTGATCAGTCCGCCCGCGGTTGCGCCGATGATGGCGCCGATCAGGAAGACGACGGCCAGGGGGACCGAGACATTCCCCAGCTTCCTGTGGATGACGCTCCCCATAATCGCCTTGGCAAAGATATGGAAGAGGTCGGTGCCAACGGCCAGGATGCCTTTGATCCCGGCGCTCATGAGGGCGGGAGCGATGATAAAGCCGCCGCCGGCGCCGATACAGCCGGTAATCAGTCCGGCCCCGACCCCGATGAGAATAGAAACGATAAAGATGCCGGTACTGTAAAAGGCAGGACTGTAGGCCTTCTTGCCGCCCAGCAGTTCGGGGAGGGCCGATCCGATCTCTTCGGCAAACGCAATCCCCCCCCATATGATCGGGATTGTGAGAAGCCCCAGCAGGATCAAACGACGTCTGTCTCCAAGTATCGTCCTGGATACATCCATCTCCCATCTCGCATGGGCTATCGCGCCCATCATCATAAATTTTCCCCACGCTCTGAAGAAATTCATTTCCAGTATGCTCCTTTCCGAATTCAACAAGTATGGTTAATTGGCCTCTAACGCGGGACGTACCCGAAACCCGAATAAGTGCCTAAAGTGCCTAAAGTTATTGTAGGTTTCAATATCCAAAACCGCGCCCTTTCGAACGTCGATCCTTCACTGTTGTGTCCTGAGTTTCAAGGCCCCCGTCTCACTCTTTCGCGGAATAACCGGCCCGTTCGCCGATCTTTTTTTCATGAAGAAACTTTCTTTTCGAGGCGTCCTCGATCTTGTACAAGAGGTCGTCGATGGCCATCGGCTTCATGAGATAGTCAAAGGCCCCCAGCTCCATCCCCTGGATCGCCACCTCCACACTGGCATGGCCGGTCAGCATAATGACCTCTGTCAGCGGATGTCGTTCCTTGATTTTCCTTAGCGTCCCGATGCCGTCCATCCCCGGCATCTTTACATCCAGCACGACCACGTCTATGGCATGCTTCTCTAAAAAATCAAGGGCCGCTTCTCCGCTCTCCACAGATGAGGCGTTGATGTTTCGTTTGTTTATCCGCTTAGCCAGGGTATTCACAAACTCCGCCTCATCGTCCACCAACAATACGCTAACGCCGTCCAATGGATTCACCCTCCTCTACTCCGGCAGTCTCTCGGATTTTCTCCACCAGTTCTTCCAACTCGCAGGGTTTGGTCAGGTAACCGGAGGCCCCCAGGGCGATGCCCTCTCTGGCCGCCTGGGCCGATCCGTGTCCTGTCAGCATGATGACCTTGAGGCGCGGATCCATCTTCTTGAAGATCTTGAGCACCTCGATGCCGTCCATGTCCTCCATCTTGAGATCGAGCACGGCGAGATCAAAGTCCCGGCCTCTAAGGGCCTGGATGCCTTCGGAGCCGCTGTAGGCCTTGGTCACATCCATGTCCCTGCGCATAAGTCTGTTTGCCAGGACATTCACATAGGCCTCTTCATCGTCCACGAGAAGAAGTTTGATACGGTCAGGCATGTTCTCTTGATCCTTCTAACCCCGCCGTGTGGTGATCTCCTTGAGGCGCGCCTCAATGATCTTATCCTCATGTTGCCGCTTTTTAGCTGCCGCCTCCTGGACCTTCCCCAGGAGCATATCCACATCGCAGGGTTTCATAAGGTAATCGAAGGCGCCCAGTTTCATCCCTTCTATGGCAGACTCCACGGTAGCGTGTCCGGTGAGCATGACGATCTCAACCAGCGGATAGAGACGTTTGATCTCCCTCAGGGTGTCTATGCCGTCCATGCCAGGCATCTTGACATCGAGAATCACCACCTCAACGGCCTGATTCCCTGCCAGGGCATTCAGTGCCTCTTTTCCGCTGAACGCGGTTGTCACATCCAGGTCTCTCTTTGTGAGACGCTTTGTCATGGTCTCCACAAAGGGGACCTCGTCGTCCACCAGCATGACCTTTACCATCGCCATAAGCTATTCTCCTTTCCCGTTTACAGGCCCTTGGGCCATAATTTTCGCCAGAGGCATTTTTATGCGGAACGTGGTTCCGACGCCTACTGTGCTTGACACCTCTATCTCTCCGCCGAGTTTCTTGACGATTCCATAACATATGGACAAACCCAGACCCGTTCCTTTGCCCACGGGTTTGGTGGTAAAGAAGGGGTCGAATATACGTTCCAGGTTTACGGCAGGTATGCCAGGCCCGTTATCTTTTACCTCTATAACCAGGTTCCCTTCTTCCTCCTCGGCTCTGCTGCTTATTTCAAGGGTTCCCCCCTGCTTTTCCATTGCGTCGAGGGAGTTGTTGATCAGGTTGAGGAGCACCTGCTGTAGTTCCGCCTGCGACAGTCTGACCTTGGGGAGATCATCTGTAAGATTGAGCTTGACGACCACGTTGCTGTATTTGGCCCTCTGGGCTGAAAGCGCCACGATATCCTCAATCACTTCATCGATATCGAACTCCTGGACCCTTTCATCCGTCTTCCGCGCAAAGCTCAAGAGTTTGTGTGTGATTTCCTTGCAGCGCTTGCCCTGGGTATTTATCTGTGCCAGGGCCCGCCTGAATT
>JAWOIH010000286.1:0-7632 GCA_046484725.1 Candidatus Desulfacyla sp.
AAGGAAGTGGGGGACCAGGCGGCGGTCATTGACTGGTACAAGGCCCAACATATGCATCTCAACTACTTCAATCCGAGAGGCCTACAAAATCTGGAACTGCACTGGGGCATTGCAAAAAGTGCCAGCCCATTTGCGATTGACACCAAAGGATTATGGGAGAGAGCATGGACAGAAGAGCTGAACGGAATCACAGTGCATGTCCTGTCCCCGGAGGACCTCCTCCTCCATCTCAGTCTCCATGATGCCTATTATCATCAGTTGAATCTGTTCGGGTTAAGACCATGCTGTGATATGGCAGTCGTGGTCCGCCATTTTTCCCACAAGATTGACTGGGAGGGACTTCAGTTTCGGGCGCGTGAGTGGGGCATCGAGAAATACCTCTATCTGATGCTCCGTCTCTCCCGAGAATTCCTTTGTGCTGATATTCCTGTCGACCTCTTACAGTCCACCCAAGACGAGAAATGCAGCGACCCAATATTTCTACAGGCCGCGAGGCGTCTCCTGGGCAAGGAAATCGACACGCCGACCTATAAAGGCATTAAGTACCCTATTGAAATCCATATGTTCAATCCCAATGAAGGTCTCTTCCAAAAGATCGGCTTCTTCCTGAAGCGGATACCCATCTCCCGTGAGGAACTTGCGTTTCGCTATGGCCTGCCCGTTTCTTCCACGCGCATCTGGCTCTACTATTTAACCCGCCTCGCCTCCCTCATTCTCAGCTATTCGAGGATCTACGTCCCCTATTTCTGGTTCCGGTTGAACAGGAGAAACTACCGAGCCCACTACACTCTCGACCTGTGGATCAAATCCCCCACTTCAAGAAAACAGATTCCCCTCAGGTAGGGTCATTCCACCAGATCGATCCATCAGAAATCATTTCAATGTGCGGTTTGCATCATGGCTTCGCAAAGCTGCGTCTTGACCTTGTATTCCATACATTCCGGGGCGAATTTTTCGGCAAGCTGAAAATATCTTCGGCTTTCAGCATAATTCCCCAACCTGAAATGGCAGACAGCCAGGGAATCGCAGGCCTTGACATCGAAGATAGCCTTTGGGTAGGACATAGATAACCGGTTGAAATCACGCTTTTCTCCCCAAGATATGAGCCTCTCAAAGAACGGGATGGCTTCATCGTAACGGTTCTCATCCATCAGAATCCGACCTTTCAGCCAGTAGAAGTAGGGATTGTCGGGGCAGTAGGCCATGACCTTATTTAACATTGCGGTAACCGGCTTCCCGTGCCTCAGCCTCCATTCGATATAGTAGATGTAGCCATAAATGTGACCGCCCTCTTTGTTCCCCACGAGCTCGATGGATTGGTTCCAGGCCTTTTCCGCCAGGTCATTTTCCCCCAACGCATCGTAGACCAGCCCCAAGTGGCTCCAGATATGCTCCCGGTTGGGGTCCCGTTCGGTTTCCCTGAGCAGAAAGGGGAGATTCCTAATGTGTTTTTGGCTCTGGTCATTATCGTAACCTAAATGATCCAGGACAAGACCGCTGAAACCGATTGTCTTGTTATCAGTGGAAATGACGCTCTGAAGGTTTTCCCACAGGCTTTCATGGAAGATGCCTTTAAAGCGGATGCGGGGATCATTCCGGAAAAGCCGGACAACCCAATTGCCGGTCCATCCGGGCATGGGATGCATCAGTACATGGTAGGCGATCTTTTTGGGATCTTTGAGTAACGGTTTGATGTGTGAATGGGGGATTGGACGCAGCCTTTCGTCTGCGTCGATTGACAGGATCCATATCCCTTTAGCGTTTTCAAGGACCTGGTTTCTAGCCGCCGAAAAGTCTTCAGCCCAGAGAACATTATATAATTTTGCACCGAGATCGCGGGCAATCTCCGGGGTCCGATCAGTTGACCCGGTGTCCCCGACAACGATCTCATCCGCCACGTCTCTTATGGAATGAAGGCATCCTTCCAGGAAACGTTCTTCGTTCCTGACAATCATGCAGGCGGAAACGAGCAATTCGTGTGTGGGCATTCTCTATCGCGATTTACCTACATGGAATCAAGGAAAGGCCGGCTCGATTATAGAGTGGATGCCATTAACCGTCTCATAATAGTCTTGACATATCAGGCTTCATGCGGCACCCAAAAGCAAGCTGGGTTCCGGCTACGGTTAATAATTCATCTCAATGGCGAAGCGGGTGGTGGTCTTTTATCAACAGGCACAGCGACCACGCCCGTGCTGGAGGCATCAGAACCTTCCTTTGAATCGGCCTCCGCCTGACCTGCGCCCATCCTGACCTTAAGCCCATCCATTGAGAAGGAGTTGATGACAGGGACGGCAAAGGCCGTTCCAATTACGACCTTCTTGATAAAATCCCTTCTCTTCTTATCCACGCCTTCCAGGATATCGTCTTCTATGAATCGCTTTTCCATGGCGCCTTATCTCCTTTACGAAGTCCATTAACCACAATTTCAAGAGCCAAGTCAAGCTAAAACATCCTTTATCAACATGACAGCGCTGTCTAACTCGCCAAGATGAATAATGAAATTGTCGCTTCTATCCACAAGATGGCACAACTCTCCGATCTGAGACTCTGGACTGATGGCAAAACCAGACGATTGCAGCAACAGTTTCTGCACCATCAACCAGTCGGGACACCTTTGAATCTCGGATTGTTCCCCATGTGCGGGTTCCAGGTAAAACAGACTGTCGACCTTTCCTTTTGTTATCTGCCAGTCAAATCCCGCGTTTGTCGGATCGACGAAAAAGAACCTCCCCCCGTAATAGGCTGGATATGATGTCAACTTGTCACAGATGGGGGCCAATTGAGGCAGCAATGGGAGGGTGCCCTCTTTCAAATGAAATTTTCTTGGAAAGGGCATTACATCCCCTTCCTGGAGCAAAACTGTTTCATCTCCATAGACGGCCGCACCCTCAAAAAGAAGCCTCGTAATCAGGGTGGTTTTGCCTGCCCCTTTGTCCCCTACCAGCAGAAAGCGCTTGCCCCTGAAAGCCCCGCTCGCTGCATGGATCTTGATGAATTCTTTCAAATGCCATGCGACACGGAAATTGATCAGTTCATGAAGATAGAGGGTGATCCATTCGGCATCAGGAGAGGAAATGATCGCTTCACCTCCCTCAATAACCAGATAGTTGCCTTCCCTCTTCTGGATCTCAATCGCCACGGTTCCGGAAACAGGGACATTTTCGTCTGAATCAACCAGAACATGGTGCAACCTTCGGTCAAGCGTTTTGCAGTTCGTAACCACCTCAATATCTATGCCGATAACGGTACAGGTATGTCTCAATCTGATTTTTCACGCCTCCCTTCGAATTAGCCACACTCTAAAAAGCCTGAATAAGCTGTCTCCCGAAACAAAAAGAATGAATTCTGATGCCCCCGTCCGTTCAATGAAGGAATGGTTCACGCCGCGGCATCTGGCCGGGAAATTTCCTTAGCTCTGCCCGTCGGATTTTTCCGGTTGTGGTCTTGGGAAGCGCTGAGCAAAATGCGATTTCACGCGGGTATTCGTGCTTTCCCAGCTTCTGTTTTACAAATTCCTGCAGCTCGTTTTTAAGGTTTTCGCCGGGAGTATAACCTTCACTGAGGACAACGAACGCCTTGGCGATTTCTCCACGCAAATCATCCGGAATTCCAATTACCCCTACCTCTGCGACAGCGGGATGTTTCATCAAGGTATCCTCTATCCCTGATGGCCCTATTCGGTACCCTGAGAGGTTCAGGAGGTCATCTCTCCTGCCTATAAAGGTAAAATAACCCTCCCTATCCTTAACACCCAAATCGCCGCTGAGCATCCAATTGTTTTTGAACTTGGCCTTTGTTTCCGCTGGGTTTTTCCAATATTGTTTAAAAACATTCGGGTTCCCGTCAGAAGCCCTGACCGCAATTTCGCCGACTTCTAAAGGAGACAATGGATTGCCCTGATCGTCTAAAATTTCGACATCTAATCCAGGGGGCGCCTTTCCGATGTTGTGTTTGTATTCAAAGTATCTTTGGCAATTCATTGTTGTAAACGTGCATTCAGTTTGACCATAGGTTTCGTGAATAACCACCTGAGGACCAAAGGCCTCCTTCACCCATTCGGGCAGGACATTGCCCAAAGACTCTCCGCCGCTTACCAATACTCTAACTGAGCTCAAATCGAATCTTTGGCCGACATGTTCCAACTGTCGTATCATTCGAAGCGCAGTGGGCGGCATATAAACGATACTCAGCCCGTAAGACTCGATAAGTCTTAAGGCCTTTTCCGGCTGAAATTTCCCCTGCCATGCGTAAGTTAAAATCGGCTTTCCGTAAAAAAGGGCTGGAAATGCCAAATCAAACAGGGGGGCGATCCAGGCAAAATCAGCCGGGCTCCAGAATATATCCCCAGGCCGAATCTCTGCATTTGCGAGTGCGCCATAATGGCCAGAGACATGGAAGATGAAGGAATGTCTGTGGACCACGCCCTTGGGATCGCCTGTTGTCCCTCCTGTGTATGCAATAAGCATATTATCGTCTGAGCGCACCAAAACCGGTTCAAAGTTCGAAGACATGTCACGAATGGCAGGCCAGAATGCCACTTCCCTATCCTGCAAATCCGTCTCGCCCACGACCATGATTTCCTTCAAGGACTTCAAACCTTCTTTGGTTTTCCGCAGGTCGTACAGGACGCTGTTTTCCACAATGGCTATGCTCGCGTCACTGTGTTCGATCCTGAACTTCAGACTGTCTTGACCAAACAGGGTCGTAAGGGGAACCGATACCCCTCCAATCTTCCATGTGGCAATATGGGAAATGATATTCTCTGGTCTTTGAGAAAGACATACGGCCACACGATCTCCCTGACGCAGCCCTCTGCTTCTGAGGTAATTGGCTAACCTGTTAGTATTCCTCTTCAGCTCCCGGAAGGTTATTTCCCCCCTTTTCCCCCTGTGGTCCTCGTGGAAAATCGCCACGGTAGTCCGGTTCTTCGAATGAGCGTCGCAAACATAGTACGCAGCATTCATCTTCTCAGGGATTTCCCATTTGAATTTAGCCCGAAGCTCGTCCCAACTCCTCCATTGTCTGCCATAATAATGGTAACAGCTCTTTTGACTAATCTGTCGCACCCTCACACCCAGTCACCGTTAAATTCTCAGTTTTCCCTGCGATTGTTCTTCCTGCATATATGACGCTTAAGCTCTTTTTTCAACCGATTTATTCCAAACTGAGCTTCGACATTCAAGCCAGGGCATTTATGGCACAGGGCCCCGCGATTCCGGTTTCCTGAGACAGGCATTCTGCTCGATTCCGCCTTTCACGCGATAGGTGCATGCATCTCGTTATTGCAAAGAGTTCTTGACGCTATATAGCCGTTTCCCTTATAAATGCTCATCACGAAGGGTTCGTCACCCCAGGGGATGAGAATGGGAGCCGACCCGAATCCCCATCAAGCGTTGACCCAGGAAACATTGTGAGAATCCTGGACGTCAGTGGCCTCACGGAGTCCTTTGGAGATCCCGTCGCCTTTAAGGAAAAAATAACGTGATTCTGCTGGAACTAATTGGGGTTAGCAAATATTTTGGGAATTTGGAGGCGCTGAGAGATATCAGTTGCAGGGTAAGGGAAGGAGAAGTCTTTGGCCTCATCGGTCCTAACGGTGCAGGCAAATCTACGCTGGTAAATCTGATATCCGGAACCCTTTCCTATTCGGTAGGCGACATTCGTTTTCTCGGAAAATCCATTAAAGGACTTAAACCCCATCAGATTGGGCAGTTGGGAATCAGTCGGACATCCCAGGTCGCTCGACCTTTTAATAATATGACCACATTCGAAAATGTAATGGTCGGGGCGCTTTTTGGGAAGAAAAGGAAGCGGAACGGGGTGGGGGTTGCCCGCAGAAAGGCGAGGGAAATTCTTCAAGATTTAGATCTGGCAGGAAGGGGTGAGATGCCGGCCGAGAGTTTGGATATCGTTGAGCGAAAGCGCCTGGAAAGTGCCAGGGCCTTGGCCATGTTTCCCAAACTTCTCCTCTTGGATGAGGTGTTGGCCGGTCTCAATCCGGTCGAAATGGATGAGGGCGTGGAGCTGATCAAACGAATTCGGGATTCCGGCGTAACCATTATCGTCATTGAACATGTGATGAAGGCCATTGCCAATGCCTGTGACCGGGTCCTCGTTCTCAACCATGGAAAGACGATCACGGAAGGGGAGCCGGATATGGTCTTAAACCATCCGGATGTGATCGATGCCTACCTGGGGAAACGATATGGAGCGTTTGCAACCTGATTCGACTTTGCATTAGGTTCCGGTTAAGGATTTGCAGTTCAGGCTATTTACCCGAATCCGAGGATAGTGCCCCAAACTGGGATCAGCAGAACAGCCTCCAAGATCCTGTCGCCTTAGGGCATAAACAGGATCGAAGGGATGCGTCTTCTCCCGTGGATGCATGAAAAGATGTGATTGGGAAATATGGAGGATGCTGTTTTGAAAACGCGAGCAAGGAGGAATTGGCTATGAGAGATGTCCGTCGTCTGAGTCAAATTGGTTATAGAATTTACGTTTGGGTTTTTATCTGTTGTGCCCCCCTCGTCCTCTTATCCATTTCCGCGCCTTTGAAAGCGGAAGATGTTATCCGCTTCGGCGCTTCCCTTTCCCTTACCGGGCGCATGGCCACAGAGGGACGGCTCGTAAAAGACGGATACGACTTCTATGCCAAACACATCAATGAGCGGGGTGGAATACCCATTAAGGGCAAGAAATACAAGGTGCAGATGGTCTATTATGACGATGAGAGCGATCCCAAGACAGCAGCGCGGCTTGTGGAAAAGCTGATTGTGGAAGATGGCATTCATTATCTTCTCGGCCCCTACAGCAGCTCCGCGACCTTTCCGGCAAGCTCTGTCGCGGAGAAATATCGGGTCCCCATGGTCGAGGCCCATGGCGCTGCAACCACCATTTTTGAACGGGGTTACAAGTATGTTTTTGCCACCCTGAATACGGTTGATCAGTACACGGGTGGCATTTTGAACATGGCTGCCGGGTTAAAGAATCCCCCCCGGACCATAGCGCTGATCAATGAAAATGCGCTTTTTCCCCAGTTGGCGATGGATGGAGGGGAGAACCAGGCAAAACAACTTGGAATCAAAATCGTATATAAGGAAAAATATCCTTCCGGCACCAAGGATCTTTCCTCCATGTTGGCGGTCGTGCGGGAAAAGCGCCCTGATATCCTTCTGGCGGGAGGGTATACGGCGGACATGATCCTGTTGGTGAAACAGGCAAAGGAAATGGGCGTCAAGCCAAAGATGTTCGGGCTCATGCTTGGACCAACCCTTCCCGGCTTTGTGAACTCTCTGGGAAAAGATGCCGAATGCCTCTTGGAGCCGATACAGTGGAGTGCCAACATGGCTTGGAAAGACGATGTGTTTGGATGGACGGCCTCCGACTTCGCTCGCATCTTTGAAGAAGATTTCGGCTATGCGCCCGACTACCACCCGCCCCAGTCGGCCGCCGCCTTGCTGGTATACCACCATGCCTTGCAAAAAGTCGGTGTGGCTGATCCCCAAACCGTTCGGGATGCCATAGCGGACACGGATATTATGACATTTTACGGACCGATTAAATTCAACGAAAAAGGAATGAATATAGGAAAATCCATGGCGGTTATTCAGTTGCAAGATGGGAAGCCGG
>JAWOIH010000330.1:0-10326 GCA_046484725.1 Candidatus Desulfacyla sp.
GGTCTATGCGGGGCTCCAACCGATCCCTGTGGAGGGGGCGACCGGCTATCTGGACACCAATTATGCGGGCAAGGCCCGGGAGGCGGTGACGGCCTTGAATGATCTCGACTTCATGTTCGTCCATGTGGAGGCCCCCGACGAGGCGAGCCACAACGGGAATATTCACGAAAAGATCCAGGCCATCGAGTCCTTTGATGAAAAGGTGGTGGGTCCGGTTCTGGAAGGGCTGGAACGCTTTCCTGACTACCGGGTGATGGTTGCCAGCGATCATTTCACCCCGATCTCCATCAAGACCCACGCGAGCGACCCTGCCCCGTTTGCATGGGCCGCCAAAGGGGAACTGGCTTCAGGGAAAAGGGGAGGGGCATTCACCGAGGCATCTGCAAAGGCATCGGGGCTCTATTTTGAAAAGGGATGCGAGCTGATGCCCTCCTTTCTGGGGCGTGTATGATATCAGTCCGAATCCCTTGACACGGCTGCGGTTTTGAAATAGTTTTCAAATTAAAAATTCTGGAAAAGGAGAAAGGAAAGGATGAAAATACTGTTTTTCGGTCCGAACGGAAGCGGCAAGGGGACCCAGGGGGCCATTGTAAAAGACAAGTACGGCATTCCGCACATTGAAACCGGGGTTATTTTCAGGGACAATATCTCCCGGGGCACCGACCTGGGCAAGGAAGCCAAGGGGTATATCGACAGGGGAGAACTGGTCCCCGACAGCATTACCATCCCGATGATCCTGGATCGTCTCAAGGCAGACGACTGCAAAAAGGGCTGGCTTTTGGACGGCTTTCCCAGGAATCTCACCCAGGCCCAGGAGCTGGATAAGGCCCTTAAAAAAGAAGGGATTGTCCTGGATATCGTCATCGACATGGCCCTCCCCCGTGAGATCGCCAAGGGCCGCATCATGGGCCGGCGTCTCTGCGTCAATGACAACAACCATCCCAACAACGTCAGTATCGAGGCCATCAAACCCAATGGCGACAAGTGCAGGGTGTGCGGCGGGGATCTCAAGACCCGGTCGGACGACCAGGACGAGGCGGCCATTGATCAACGTCACAACATTTATTACGACACACAGACCGGCACCACGGCCGGAATGAATTATTTTAAGGAACTTTCCGCAAAGAACAACGGCATTCCCAGGATCATCGAACTGGATGGGAGACCGGGCGTCAAGGAGGTCTCCCAAGAGTTGTTGTCCAAACTTGGAGCATAACGACTGGGGTGAAGGTCGGCCCCTGACTCATCAGGAAAGGGGCCGCGCCTGCCCTGTCAGCAACACCCTTGGAGGCCACCCATGAAGACAAAGATAGGCGTGTTATCTGCAGGCGGCGACTGTGCCGGGATCAACAGCGCCATTCACTGGCTCGTTTACTCGGCCCTTGACAAGGATCTGGTCGCCTTGCGTGGGACCATGTTTAAGGTGTTGGGCATTCTGGACGGCTGGAAAGGCCTGATAGAGGTCAAGCCGGACAAAAAGGCGAGTCTCGCCCAGTGGACCATGGATCTTACCATGGACATCGTCCGTACCTGGGACAGATACGGGGGGACCCGCCTCGGGACCAGCCGCATCAACCCTTTCGCCCCTGACGACGATACGTCCGATCTCATTCTGGAAAACTGCAGCAAACTGGGTTTGGATGCCCTGGTGGTGATCGGAGGCCCCAACAGCCTTTCGGTGGCCTATCAGCTCTACAAGAAGGGCCTGAAGGTGATCGGCATCCCCAAGACCATCGACAGGGACCTGGCCGCCACAGAATACACGCTCGGCTTCGATTCGGCCCTCAACACCATTACCCAGGACATTGACAGGCTGCGGATAACGGCCGGGTCTCACAGCCGGATATTTGTGGTGGAATGCATGGGGAGAAACGCGGGTTGGCTGGCCCTGGAGGGAGGCGAGGCCTCGGGCGCCGCCATTATCCTCATCCCTGAGCACGATTTTGTCATGGAACGGGTGATCGAGCTCTTAGGCATGAGACGAAAGGCCGGCGACCGCTACAGCATCGTCCTGGTCTCGGAGGGGGCCAAACCGAGGGGGATGGAGCCGATCCTGGAGAGACGGGGAAGAGACGGGTTCGGACACTACTATTTAGGCGGCGTCGGCGGTTTTATCGCAGAAGAGATACAGAAAAGTGGAATGGAGGTGAGATATGTGGCCCTCAGACACCTCCAGCGGGGGGGGGTCCCCACTGCCTATGATCGCCGTATGGGCCGGAAATTCGGGGTGGCAGCGGTCGATATGATTGTGGGCGAGGACTTCGGCCGCATGGTGAGCATCAAGCAGGGGCAGGTGACCTCAGTCCCCCTCAAGAAGGCCCTGGACAAACTCCACCTGGTGGACGTTGAAAAGTATTATAATACCAAGAATTACAAGACGCTGGATCAGATTGTGTAAGCGGGAATGGGTCGAGCAGGGGGGGCGTCGGGTGGGGAAGTCCGGCACTCGGGATGAAAACCGGGCAGTGCAGGTTCAATCCTCGACTCCCCAATCCAGGTTTTAAGTTGACAGGATTTTTTAACTTTAGGCACTTTAGGCACTTTAGCGCACTTTAGGCACTTGCCCTGCTATTGAAATATCTTGCCCGGGTTGAGTATCCCCTTTGGATCAAAGGCCTTCTTGATGCGTTTCATGAGTTGGATGCCCGGCGCTGAGATTTCCATTCCGAGATATGGGGCCTTGGTGATGCCGATGCCATGTTCTCCGGTAATGGTTCCCCCCATGCGGATCACCTGCCTGAACAGCTCCTTCACCACGATCCCGGCGGTTTCCACCTGACCGGGGGCCTCCCTGTCGAGCATAATGTTGACATGAATATTCCCATCGCCCGCATGGCCGAAGGCCGCGATGGGAAGCCCGTGCCTGGCGGTCAGACCCTCTAAAAAGGCCCCTAAGTCAGGCATCCGGCTTCTGGGAACAACAATATCTTCGCTGATCTTGTGGGGCTTTAGCCGGAAGAGGGCAGGCGATACGTTTCGCCGGGCCTCCCACAGCCTGTCCGCCGCTTCGGTTCCTGCGGCCGCCTCGAAGCGAATGGCCCCGCCCCCCCGGCACACCTCCTCGATGGTCTTCGCATCGCGTGCGACATCCATCTCATCGCCATCCACCTCGATCAAAAGCATGGCCCCGGCCCCCTGAGGCATGTCCAGACCCATTTCCTGTCCCACGCAGTCGATGCAGATTTTATCCAGGAATTCCAGGATCGTCGGAATGATCCGGTTTCGGATAATGGCAGAGACCATTCGAACCGCGGCAGAGACATCCGGGAAAAAGGCGATCATGGTCTTCCTGCCGGCCGGCTTGGGGATGAGCCGAAGGGTGACGGCGGTGATGACCGCCAGGGTCCCTTCAGAGCCGATGATGAGACGGGTCAGGTCGTAGCCCGCCACCCCCTTCAGGGTCTGGACCCCGGTGTGGAGGATATCGCCGCTGGGAAGCACCACCTTCAGGCCCAGGACATAATCCCGGGTGACGCCGTATTTGACGGCCCGCAAGCCGCCCGCGCATTCCGCCACATTGCCGCCGATGGTGGAGATGTAGAGGCTGGCGGGGTCCGGGGGATAGAAGAGCCCCACCCTTTCAACCGCTTCCTGGAGATGGGCCGTAATGACCCCGGGCTCCACCCTCGCGATGAGATTGTCCTCATCAATGGCCAGGATGCGGTCAAACCGTCGCATGGCCATGACCAGGCCGCCCTGCACGGGTACGGCGCCGCCGGTCATACCGCTCCCTGCCCCCCTGGGGATCACCGGGAACCCGGTCTCGGACGCCAGGGCGAGGATTCGGGAGATCTGCCGGCTGTTCCCGGGGAAGACCACCGCATCGGGGGCGGATGCCAGTCTGGAGGCATCGGCGCCGTATTCGGCCAAGGTTTCCTCTGCGGTCTTCACATGGGCCGGGCCGACGATTTCAGCCAGCGCTTTGAGGGCGGATGCGGGTATCATGGGGTGACCGGGAGGCGGGTCTTGAGGGCGTGTTCGATGGTCATCCGGTCCATATATTTGAGATCCCCTCCCATGGGAATGCCCAGGGCGATTCGGGTAACGGCGATGCGGGGATGCCTTTCGGAAAGGAGACCGGCGAGGAAGGAGGCCGTGGCCTGGCCGGCGGTAGTGGGATTGGTGGCCAGGATGACCTCGTCGATTTTTTCGGGTTCGAGTCTTCGCAGCAGATGACCGATCTTGAGGTCTTCGGGGCCGATCCCGTCCAGAGGGGAGAGGACCCCGTTGAGCACATGGTATCTTCCCTTGAAGGTCCCCGAGGCCTCCAGGGCGAGCTGGTCTCCCGGTCCTTCCACCACGCAGATGGATCCATTGGCGCGACGTTCGTCCCTGCAGATGGCACAGGGATCATCATCCGTCAGATTGTGACAGGTGGAACAGAATCGGATCTTCTCCTTGACCTCCAGAAGGCTTGTGGCGAGCCCTTCCGCCAGGTCCCGGTCGCTCCTCAGGACATGGAGCGCCACCCGTGTCGCCGACTTCTGGCCGATCCCAGGGAGTCTCGATAGGTGTTCGATCAGTTTTTCCAGTGATGGGGGATAGATGCCCATGCGAATAATTGAGGAATTCTCGATTGGGGGATTGACGAATCGGTTGAAACAACCATTTCCCCCTTCAATCCCTTAATTCCTAAATTCCTTAATTCCTGAATCCCTAAATGATGCGTTTACATGAGCCCGGGCATGCCGGGGATATTCATTCCCTTGGTCAGTTTCCCCATTTCCTCGTTGGTCATGTCTTTGGCCCGGTTCAAGGCGTCATTGACGGCCGCGAGGATGAGGTCCTGCAGCATTTCCACATCATTGGGGTCCACCACCTCGGGGTCGATGGCGATGGAAAGCACCTCCTGTTTGCCATTGGCCACGGCGGTAACCATCCCGCCGCCGGCTGAGGCCTCAACGGTCCGTTGATTCAACTCTTCCTGAAGTTCCGCCATCTTGGTCTGAAATTTCTGGGCCTGTTTCAGGAGCTGGCCCATGTTAGGCATTCCTTTCATCAATGGTTCCTCCTAATGTTATCCGTTTTGTTTGAACGCGAATCTTCTTCCATTATATGCCCGTCAAAGAGATTCAGGACGTCCTGGGCGGTCCTGGGAATCGTTAAATCCTCTCTTTCCTGATCTTTCCTCTTTCGGGGGGGTTGCTTTGAGGGACCAGGGGACGACCGGCCATGGGCTCGGATGGTGACGTTCATATCCCTGTCAAAAAAGTCCCTGCAAAAGGCCATGAGTTGATGGTAACGCTCCGGGTCGTCAAAATAGCGTGAGGAAAAGGAATCGTTTTGACTCTCTATTTCCAGGGCGTCCTCGGTCAATTTCAATAGCCGCCAGTCTTTGAGAATGCTGTGCGCAGCATTGCTCCGGGTCCCCACGAAGGCCAGGAATTCGTCCCAGCCTCCCTGGGGGCGCCCGCCCGCAGAAGGGCCCTTGCCCTGTTGAACAGGCCTGGAGGCTTCTCCGGCACGGCCTTCAGGCCCTTGCGACCGCCACTCTGCACCGGGATCTGAAAGCCGTTCAGGAGCGGGCGGAACGGAGGCCTTGACGGCGCTTGGCGGGGCCCCTGCCAGTCTCTCTTCCAGCGCGGCCATCCTCTTCAGGAGTTCTTCAAAAGAGAGGATGTCGCCGAGGCTGCACAGCTTGACCATGGTGGTCTCCAGAACCAGCCTTGGATGGGAGGTGAATCTGAGGTCCTCTTCCCGGTTGATCAGGAAGTTCAGGAGGAGGTGGAGCTTTTCCTCCCCGGCCATTTCAGCCTGTCTCTTGATTTCGTCTTTATCGGTGTCGCTCACATCGATCAGGTCATGTTGGGGGGCTATCAGGCGAATCAGGAGGTTCCTGAACTGCTGCATGAGGGCGCGATAGAATTCCTTGATGTCGTACCCGTAAGTATAGATCTTCTCCACGATCTCGAGACACCGGTCCGGGGCCTTTTCGAGGATGGCCGCCGATGACTCGAAGATAATATCCCGGTCGATAATCCCCAGCGTGTCGGTAATGTCCTTGTCCCGCACCGTCTGACCGCTGAATGAGATGACCTGATCCATCAGGCTCTGGGCGTCCCGCATGCTCCCTTCGGCCTCTCGTGCGATGATGCCCAGGCCGGAAACGGCGATGTCGATCCCCTCATCCGCTGCGATCTTTTTGAGATGGGCGACGATGTCTGCCGCCGGGATCCGTTTGAAATCATATCTCTGGCAACGGGAAAGGATGGTGACGGGCACCTTGTGGGGCTCGGTGGTCGCAAATATGAACTTCACATGGGCCGGGGGTTCTTCAAGGGTTTTGAGGAGGGCATTGAAGGCCGGGAGGGTCAGCATGTGCACTTCATCGATCACATAGATCCGGTACTTGCTCGATGACGGCATGTACTTGATGCTTTCCCTGAGTTCCCTGATCTCGTCAATCCCCCGGTTGGATGCCCCGTCAATCTCCTGAACATCAACGGACGAGCCGTCGGTGATCTCGATGCATGAGCGGCACTGGTTGCAGGGGACCCCCGCTTCCCCCTGCTGGCAGTTGATGGCCTTGGCAAAGATCCGGGCGACCGAGGTTTTCCCCACCCCCCTCGGCCCGCTGAAGAGATAGGCATGTGCCAGCCTGTCGGTCTTGATGGCATTCATCAGGGTCTGTGCAACATGTTCCTGGCCGATGACGTCCTCAAAGACCTGCGGACGCCATTTTCGGGCTAACACCTGGTACGTCATGGTGTGGGGGATCTCCGGATTCAATGACCGCCCCCGGAAGAGACGGCCGGGTTACGGATGGCGAAGACATTCCTCGCATGGAGAGGGGATGGCAACAGCCACGGAAAAGGATGCATATTTTTGTTAATGGCGGAGAGAGAGGGATTCGAACCCTCGGTACCGCTGTTGGCAGTACACGCGATTTCCAGTCGCGCTCCTTCGGCCAGCTCGGACATCTCTCCGATATAAGATCTACAAATCCCTGGGCTGCTGCCCGGTTATCAAAGTCTGTTTGAACGATGTTTTTTTCATCGTCCTTGAGTTCAGGCATCCGCCGACATAATGACCTGCTCTGCTATTTTAGGCAGCTCAATGGCCGCAAACATTGACGCAGGGTAAAGATAACCATCAGGTTCCGATACGTCCTCATCAACAATCCGGAACATATTGTGAGACGCCGCCTCCGGGTCCGGCAGCATTCGGTATACTTTGCCCACAAGCAGGCTCGCCGGATTGCTGTCGTTATTGATGCAAATAACAAACTGATTCATCGGATAACCCTTTTTATCTTGAAATCCTTACGCCCTATGCCATGCGCCTCAAACCAATGTAACTCTGCTTTACAAATTGTGCCGTCTGAGAACTGAACCGTACCTGTGCCTTTCAGTTTTCGCCAGTACCCCTTGCCATAATTGCGCTCTAAATAACGCCGGATGTGGACGCCCCGGCCCGCCGCGATTGTCTTGATGTCCTCAATTTCACCGACGATCCTAAAGGGATGTGTCATCTCATACCATCAGATCCCAACTCTGGACGAATCATTCGGTTCGCTACTGATTCTAATAGAAATGACCATCTGTTCTAATGGCGGAGAGGGTGGGATTCGAACCCACGTGCCCTGCTATTAACAAGGCAAATCGATTTCGAGTCGACCCCGTTACGGCCACTTCGGTACCTCTCCTCAAGATGTTGACATTAGATTCCCCGTCGGTCCCGGAAGAATCGCCGCATCAGATCCTGACACGCCGCTTCCATGATTCCGGATACGACCTCCAGACTGTGATTGAGACGGTCATCCCGGCTCAGGTCATACAGCGAGCCTGCCGCGCCCCCCTTTGCATCAAAGGCCCCAAAGACGAGCCGGGCGATTCTCGCGTGGATGGCCGCTCCCATGCACATGAGGCACGGCTCGATGGTGACCACGAGAATGCATTCGTTGAGGCGATAGTTTCCCATGGCAATCCCTGCTTGTCTCAGTGCAAGGATCTCAGCGTGGGCTGTCGGATCCTTCAGGGCGATCGGCTGATTATGGGCCCGGGCCAGGATCCGACCGTCTGATCCGGCCAGGACAGCGCCCACCGGGACCTCCCCCTCTGAAAAGGCACGTTGGGCCTCTATAATGGCCTGCGTCATTAAATAATAAAGATCATCCGTCAATTTTCAATGCCTTTTACACTATTTCTGTCCTCTGAGTCAATATGATAAGGTGTCCGGGACAGAGATTTGTAGCCTCAGGGGTTTAAGGTTCGGATGTCCGGGAAAGGCGACAGGACCTTCCTTACAGATAACATATCAGATTTGTTTAGGATTGACTCGGGCTTATTCATCAAGGGTCTCCTTGATCGCCCTGACAAAACGGTAGAAGGTCTCGGTTTTCTTCCTGATGGACCGTCTGGAGAGGCCCTCAAACATCTTTTCCCTCAGTCCCCTGGATATCTCGATCTGCACCCCTTGGCCGGACAGGCATCGATTGCAGATGTTCCGGCCGCTTCTACCCTCCAATCCCGGCTTCAGACTCTCTTCCGCGTGGAACCCCGCCCTCTTCAATGCCTCGATGATCCGATGTTTAAAATCATCATTTCTGCCGCCCACATAGACCTGTTCCGCTTCCCCACGGCAGCCGTGAATCGTCACCACCACGTGGGCCTCTTCAGCGGTCCTGACCGCGACGGGCACGTCGAACCGGTCGCTTCCGACATGAAGGGCTGCATTTCCTCTTTTCTTGATCCCTTTGAAGGCCACCAGGGCGTGTTGATCTGAGGCGACGGCGTCGGCGATATCCGCGGTACCCGGTTCGATGCCCCCGCCGTGCGGGGCGATGACGGCAACAGGAGAAGAACCTTCCCGCGCCAATATCACGTAATCAGCCCCTTCGGTTTCATGTCGGGCCAGTTCACCGTAGCTTTCGTATTTGTCCATTCACCAAGTCCAAGAACGCCTTTTGAGACCCTGTCGGGCCTCGGCAATGGGTAGGACCAACCTGGGGGCGAACGATCCGCAATTTTTATTTTACCACCATTACAGATAAATAGGTAGGGGCTTGTACATGGGGTCGGTTCTGATTATAATCGGCTGAAAGAAAATGAGTAGCATATGGTAAGGTGGGCCTGATGTTAAGGACAGGAAATGCCTGTTTTCTTATTTTTCCAATAGGAAATAGTCAATCATCAACAGCCAATTCAGCGAGGTTCCACCCATGGACAATGCCTTTTCGTCGGTGATTATAGAAAGCATGAGCGATGGGGTCCTGGTTCTTGATTTTCAGGGACGTATCACCCATATCAATCCCGCGGGTCTGGATCTCCTGGGCCTCGGCGCTATTAACGTTCGAGAATGCAACTATGCGCAGCTCTTCATGGATGAGGCCGAAAACGATGCGTTCAACGACATTCTGATCCGGGGCATTCAGGAGAGGGAGACCCGGCTGTACCGGGAGGTCCCCTTCAGGAGACAAGACGGCCGCCTGCTCGACCTTGCTGTCACCACATCGTTTCTGCGCGTCGAATGCGGCAGATGGGAGACGCCGGGCATCGTGGTGGTATTTAAGGATATTACCGAATTCAAGGCATTGGATCGTGCGCGTCGCAGGGTCCTGGACCATCTGTCCCACGAGTTGAGGACCCCGCTCTCCATTGTCGCCAGCTCTCTGAGGGGCCTGGAGACCCCCGGGCGCCAGAAAATCCTGGACCGGATCCGGAGGAATCTGAAGCGGCTTCAGGATATCCAAATGGATGTGGAAGCCATCGTCAGAGCAGAGGCGCCGGATCGGGAACAGAGATCCAGGCCCTGTGTGGAGCAGACCCTTGACCTGCTCCACGTCCTTGCAGAGGAGAATCCGGCTCAGGTCCATGCCCTCAATGCCGTCAATGAGATGATCGAAGCCCATCTTCCTCAAAGGAATATCGACCTGCATGCGTTGAAATTGAAGCCTGTTATCGAACGGGTGGCGGCCCTGGTCCCGGGGCTGTCATCCCATAGAAATGTCCGGATAGACAGTGAGATCAGGGAAGATCCCTGCGCCCTGATCGATGAGGCAATCGTGGAGAAGAGCCTCATGAGCCTGGTCAAGAATGCCATCGAAAACACCCCTGACGGCGGAGCGGTCACCATTTCCCTTGGGGCCTCATCCGATGGGGTGGAACTCGTGGTCCGGGATACAGGGGTCGGGATCACCGAGGAAAGTCAGAAGCAGATCTTTGGCGGCTTCTACCATGCCAGGGAGACCGATTATTATTCCACCAGAAGACCTTTCGACTTCGATGCAGGGGGAAAAGGCCTCGAACTCCTGAAACTCAGGATATTCGCAGATGCATGCCGGTTCCGGGTGGCGTGCGAGAGTACCCGCTGCGTCCATCTCTCGGG
>JAWOIH010000335.1:0-2994 GCA_046484725.1 Candidatus Desulfacyla sp.
GAAGCCAGTAATTAGCCAGCACAAGTGCGACACCAATGGCAATGATGCCCTTGTTGACAATGCGCATCCAGGGCCTGGCACCCTCGGGGACCCGCAGGGATAGCAAGTTGTATCCTCCGATCAAAGCCACAAAGAAACCGACCTTCCAATCCACTACAAGCGCGAGCACTCCGCCCAGATAGATCAGGCCCTCGTAAAAGACCCAGCCATATGTGTCCCGGCCCGGCTTTCGTTTGAAGAGGGCGTGGGCCAGGGGAGGGATGACGCACAGGGCCACGATCAGGGATGCAAGCAGTGCAAAGGTCTTGGTAAAAGCCAAGGGCCTGAAGAGTTTGCCTTCAGCCGCCACCATGGTGAATACCGGCAGGAAGCTCACAATGGTTGTGGAAACTGCAGTCAACACAGCGCCACCCACTTCTCGGACGGCACGCAGCACTATATCCAGTCGATTTTCACTTTCTTCTGCCTGATCGAGATGCCTGAAGATGTTTTCGGTGACGATGATCCCCATATCCACAATAGTGCCGATTGCAATGGCA
Source organism: Candidatus Desulfacyla sp. (assembly GCA_046484725.1). Classification (GTDB taxonomy): domain Bacteria; phylum Desulfobacterota; class DSM-4660; order Desulfatiglandales; family Desulfatiglandaceae; genus AUK324. The sequence continues at coordinate 540 of JAWOIH010000335.1, forward strand.
ATGCCCGAAAGGGCCACAATGTTGGCGTCCACGCCGAAGACCTTCATCGCAACGAAACAGAGCAAAACCGCCAGGGGCAGCAACCCTGAAATAAGGATTGAACTCCTGAGGTGCATCATCATCACCAGCACAACAATGATGGTGATCAGCATCTCCAGGGAAAGGGCCGAGCGAAGGGTGCCGAGGGTCTCGTATATCAGATCGGTCCTGTCGTAGAAAGGGACGATGGCAACATGACTTACGGCGCCGTCCGGAAGGGTCCGTTTCGGCAACCCCAGGGATATCTCCTCGATCTTTTTCTTGACCCGCTGAATCACGGCCAGGGGATTTTCCCCATAACGGACAACCACGACACCGCCGACCGACTCGGTTCCGCCCCTATCCAGGATGCCTCGCCGTGCAGCCGGACCTAATGTCACGTTGGCGACATGTTCCACCAGGATAGGCGTATTCTCCACAACTTTGATCAAGGAATCCCGGATATGATCCAGGCTCTTGATAAAACCAAGGCCCCGGATGATGTATTCAACCTTGTTGACCTCGATGGTACGCGCCCCCACATCCGCGTTTGCCCTCCTGACAGCCTCCACCACCTCTCCCAGGCCGACGTTGTGGTAGCGCATCAGATCCGGGTCGACATCGATCTGGTATTCCTGCACAAACCCGCCCACGGAAGCCACCTCGCTCACACCGGAGACTGCAAGCAGCGCATAGCGCACGTACCAGTCCTGGATCGTCCTCAGCTCATGGAGGTCCCAACCTCCCACCTTGTTGCCCTCTAAATCGACGCCTTCAAGCGTATACCAGAAAACCTGGCCCAGGCCCGTTGCATCCGGACCCAGCGTCGGTTTCACCCCCTCCGGCAGCTCACGGGCAGCCAGGCTGTTAAGGCTCTCCAGCACACGGGTGCGGGCCCAGTAATAATCAACACCGTCTTCGAAAATGACATAGATGAGAGAAAACCCGAACATCGAGTAGCTGCGGACGGTTTTCACCTTGGGCAGATCCAGCAGGGATACCGACAGGGGGTATGTGATCTGATCCTCCACGTCCTGTGGGGAACGGCCCGACCACTCGGTGAAGACAATTTGCTGGTTCTCACCGATATCGGGAATCGCATCCACCGGCACCGGATCGCGCAGCAGCCAGCCCGGCTGCCAGTCGAACGGGGCCACGACAAGGCCCCACCCCACCAGTATCAGGGCGGCAAAAAATACAACCATCCGGTTCTTGAGGCAAACACCGAGGATCCTGTCCATCCAGGAGGAAGGCGGAGGCTGAGTATTTATGTTTTCACTCATTTTGACTCTATAGTTGGATAAAACACGACTTACCGCCCCCCGTCATTCCCGCGTAGGCGGGAATCCATGCGGCTCTCTGAAGACTGGATGCCCGCCTTCGCGGGCATGACAGGATAAGACACGTGGGGGAGGCGAGGTGGGGGTGAGCCCCCCTCCCCTGGCCCCACCCACCAGGGGAGGGGAATTCTTATAGAAGCTTTTTAAACCCCGGATCGGTAGAACTTATCCGGGTCCTCCACTAATTTCACCGTACGCCCCGTTTCAAATTCATCAAGCGCTCTTTAAGCTCATCGCGCCGGCCGGTTGCAGGTCTTGCAGGTTCAGGCATCGGGCTCGGTTGATCCTCCTCCGTGCTCATTTCCATTTCCATCGCGGGAGGTTCAGCGTGTTCCGGATGCATGGTCATCGCTCCACCGGCTGCGGGCTCCATCATGCTTGGCTTGGCAAGTATCTGCACTGCGCTGTCGATTTTGAAGTTGCCGTTCACCACAACCTTTTCGTCCTCTTTGAGCCCTCGCTGTACCACATAATATTCGCTGGCCCGGGGCCCCAGGACCACCTGACGTCCCTCGTAGGTTCCGGCCTTGCCGGGCACCTCCACGTAGACAACGGCCCGGTTCCCTGTGATCAGAGGGGCGCTCTCGGGGATAACCAGGGGGAGTGTTTCCTCCATTTTCCTGCCGGGGACCACCACCCCGCCTGCACTCATGGTCGAACGAATCACGCACCGGACCAGCATGTTCGGTCTCAGCCGTTTCCTTGAATCAGTGAAAATCACTCCGACCTTGAAAGTGCGGGCCTGGGGGTCGAACTCGGGATCGACGTACTGGACCTTTCCGATAAACGTCTCACCCGGATATGCATCCACCCGGAATTCGGCCTCCTGGCCAAGACGGACCCATGGAAAATCCGCAGCATACCCTTCAAGCCTCGCCCATACGAACTCCGGATTGGCAATGGTGTAGACGGCATCTCCAGTGTTGACATAGGATCCTTTGAAAGCGAATTGTTGCTGCACAATGCCTGTGGTTGGGGTAATCACCGTCGAGATACCCGAAGGCAGGCCTCGGGCCATGATCCTTTCTATGTTCTCTTCAGTCAACCCCAGCAGCCTCATCTTGCGCTGGATCTGGTTAAGTCTCTCAAGCGAAGCC
>JAWOIH010000351.1:0-9327 GCA_046484725.1 Candidatus Desulfacyla sp.
GCTCTTCGCCCTTCGTCAGGCGCACCGGGGTGGGGTGCGTCGAGGCCCCGCGAGGGACCCTCTTCCATCATTATGAGACAGACGACCGGGGAATCCTGACCCGGGTCAACCTCATCGTGGCCACCCAGAACAACGCCGGCCCCATCTGCCTCTCCATCAAGAAGGCGGCCCGGGCATTCGTTCGAGGGCCGGAGGTGAAGGAAGGCTTCCTCAACCGGGTGGAAATGGCCTTTCGGGCCTATGACCCCTGCCTGGCCTGCGCCACCCACGCCCTTCCGGGCAGGATCCCCTTTGTGGTGACCCTGAGAGGCCCATCCGGAGAGGTCGTTCGGACACTGAGGCATGACTGAAACCTGGGAAGGCCTCGTCATTGTGGGTCTGGGGAACCCCATCCTCTCAAATGACGGGGTGGGGCGCCATGGGGCCATCGCCCTGGGCGGGTTTTTTCCCGGCGCGAGGGTGCAGACGGTCCCCATGATCGGGATGGACCTGCTGGACCTGATCCTCGGGCATGACGCCCTCGTCGTCGTGGACGCTGTCGCCACCGGGTCGAGCCCGGTCGGAACGGTTAGTCGTTTCCAATTGCCGGGTCAGGGCCTTCATGTGGCCTCCTCCCATGGCCCTGACCTCCAGCTCGTCCTTTCCCTGGGACGCTCACTGGGCCTCCCTGTTCCTCGAACCACTCGCATCTACGGCATTGAAATCGGAACGGAGGTCCCCTACGGCGAATCCTTTTCCCCCGAGCTTCAGGCACGCTTCAAGACTGCCGTTATAAGCATCGCGACGGATATGCGAATGAGCCTTGGCAGCCAGGGCTCGCCTGCCGCTCCGGGGTGAGAATGTCTTTGAAGTCCTAATGAAGGTGCGACAGGGTCAACGTCTATCCTCCCATATGCTGCGGGTCAATCTCAAAGGACCGACCCGCTTTTGACCTCACGGTCAGTTTCACCCCTTCGAGATGTGCCGGGTCTCTACACGTAGCGGATCTGCACTGTTGACGAATTCCCAACTCCTGTCCCCCCAGGTCTCACCATCTCTTTTTCACGGGTCCGGAAAAAAGCAAAACCCCGCCCTCCATTCAGTCGGAGGAACGGGGCGTATGGTTCACAAAAAAGGGGCATTGGTCATATGGGAGTTTTGACCGATGTCAGGAGAGGCAGCCCACGACCAGGTCCCCCACCTCGCTGGTGGAACAGCCCATTTTCCCGGCATCGAGGCTGACGATCTTTTCCTTGACCACCTCCTTGATCGCGGCAAGGAGCCGGTCCGCAGCCTCTTTTTCGCCTAAATGGGCCAGCATCATCTGTGCGGCGCAAATCGCGGCCAAGGGGTTGATCTTTCCCAGCCCCGCGTACTTGGGGGCCGAACCGCCGATCGGCTCGAACATGGCGGTCCCCTCGGGGTTGATGTTGCCGCCGGCCGCAATCCCCAGGCCTCCCTGGAGGATGGCGCCGATGTCCGTGATGATATCGCCGAACAGGTTGCCTGTGACGATCACGTCGAACTGCTCCGGGTTCTTGATCATCCACATACAGAGGGCGTCCACATGCTGATAATTGACAGAGATGTCCGGATATTCCTTTGCTACCTCGTAAAAGACCCGGTGCCACAGGTCGGATTCGTAGACGAGCACATTGGTCTTGGCGCAGAGGGTCAGCTGCTTTTTCCCATCCCGTTTCCGGCAATAGTCAAAGGCGTACCGGAGGCACCGCTCCACCCCCTTACGGGTATTGACCGATTCCTGGAGGGCGATCTCATCCGGGGTCCCTTTCTTGAAAAATCCTCCTCCTCCCGCATACATCCCCTCTGAATTCTCCCTGATGACCACAAAGTCGATGTCCTCCGGCCCTTTCCCCTTGAGGGGCGAGTCAACGCCCTCAAAAAGGGCGACCGGACGGAGATTGATATAGAGGTCCAGCTCAAAGCGGAGTCTCAGGAGGATCTCCCTCTCCAGGATTCCGGGGGTGACCTCCGGATGACCGATGGCCCCCAGGAAGATGGCATCCAGGGCCTTCAACGCCCTGATCTCATCATCGGGCACCAACACACCTTCCCTGAGATACCGATCTCCCCCGATATCAAAGGTCGTGAACTGGAGATCAAAATCCGACCTCCCGGATACGGCCTTAAGCGCCTTTATCCCCTCGGCCACCACCTCCGGGCCGGTGCCGTCGCCGGCGATAACCCCAATCTGATACGATTTTTTCATGCGTCTTCTCCCTGCTTCCTGTTCCTGTTTTCAGGCCGCAGGCCCCGGACGGCCGCCCCCGCCCGCCACATCTCCGAATCTCTGATTTCCGCCAGTTCCTTTTCAAGGCCCTTGCGGTAATCCGGCCGGCTGTTCGCGTCGAGGACAATCCGGGTCTCCACTCCCGACACAACACTCTTGTAGAGGTCGTCAAAGACCGGAACCACCGCCTCCCTGAACCGTCCTTTCCAGTCCAGGGCGCCCCGCTGAGCCGTGGTGCTGCAGTTGCCGAACATCCAGTCCATCCCGTTCTCCGCCACCAGCCGGATCAGGCTCTGGGTCAGCTCTTCCACGGTCTCGTTAAAGGCCTCACTGGGGCTGTGCCCATGGTCTCGCAGGATCGCGTACTGGGCCTCCATGATCCCGGCAAGACACCCCATGAGGACGCCCCGTTCTCCGGTAAGATCGCTGTAAACCTCTTTTTCAAAGGTGGTGGGGAAGAGATACCCCGATCCGATGGCGATCCCCGTGGCCAGGGTCCGTTCCCGGGCCCGGCCCGTGGCGTCCTGGAAAATCGCGTAGCTCGAGTTGATCCCGCTTCCTGCCAGGAAATTGGACCGAACCGTCCGGCCCGACCCTTTGGGCGCCACCAGGATCACATCCACGTCCGGGGGCGGGACCACGCCCGTCTGATCCTTATAGGTGATGGAAAACCCGTGGGAGAAGTAAAGGGCATCCCCCTTGTGAAGGCAACGCTTGATCTCGGGCCAGAGGGCGACCTGCCCTGCATCGGATACCAGATACTGGATGAGGGTCCCCTGCTCGGCCGCCTCTTTGGGCGAAAACAAGGTCTTTCCGGGCACGAATCCGTCGGCTACGGCCCGTTGCCAGGAACTTCCCCCTTCGCGCTGCCCGACGATGACCTTTATCCCGTTATCCATCATATTGAGGGCCTGACCCGGTCCCTGGACCCCGTAACCGATCACGGCCACGGTTTCATTCCTGAGCACGTCCTGCGCCTTTTTGAGGGTAAACTCCTCTGAGGTCACCACCTCTTCCAACACCCCGCCAAAATCTATTTCTGCCATAACTTCCTCCCTCTATTTTTTTTCACGCGCCAGGGCAACGACCCCGGTCCTCGCGATCTCCTTGATGCCCATGTGTTTTATGAGTTTCAGGAAAGCGTTGATCTTCCCCTCATCTCCCGTGATCTCCACCGTATAGTATTCCGATCCCACATCCACCACCCTGGACCGAAATATATCCGCCATCCTCAGTATCTCAGCGCGATGTTCCGGCTTTGCCCGCACCTTGACCAGGGCGGTCTCGCGCTGAACATAGTCCACATCGGTAAAATCCAACACCTTGATGACATTGATCAGCTTGTTGAGCTGTTTCTTGATCTGTTCCAGGACGCCCATGTCTCCCACGGCCACCAGGGTGATCCTGGAGACGAGCGGATCGGTGGTTTCGGAAACGCACAGGCTGTTGATATTGAATCCCCGGCTGCTGAAAAAACCGGCCACCCGCGAGAGCACGCCGGGCTGATTGTCCACCAGCATGGAGAGGATGTGTCTCTTTTCCTTTTCGTTTTCCATGGTTATCCCTTTGTCTGACGAAAATCCAGGTTGATTTCTCCTTCGCGGTTCAGACCAGGAGCATTTCAGTGATGGGGGCCCCTGCCGGCACCATCGGATAGACGCACTCCTCTTTCTCCACCACAAAATCCATGATCACAAGACCTGGATGGAAAAGGCCCTTTTTCAACACCGGCTCCACCTCTTCCGGCCGGGTCGCCCGAAGACCCACAGCGCCGTAGGCCTCGGCCAGTTTCACGAAATCGGGGGCCGTCGCCATCCGGGTGTGGGCGTAACAGCGGTCGTAGAAGAGTTGCTGCCACTGCCTGACCATTCCGAGACAGCTGTTGTTCAGGATGATAATTTTGACAGGGAGCCCGAATTGCATGGCCGTGGCCATCTCCTGGATGTTCATCTGAATGCTCCCGTCTCCCGCAATATCCACCACAAGCCTGTCAGGGCAGGCCACCTGTGCGCCGATGGCAGCCGGGAAGCCGAATCCCATGCACCCCAGTCCCCCGGAGGTGATAAAACAGTTGGGCCGATCGAACGCATAGTACTGGGCGGCCCACATCTGGTTCTGGCCCACCTCAGTGGTGATGATGGCCTCCCCTCTTGTAATTTCGCACAGCTTCTCCACCACGTACTGGGGTTTGATCACGTCCTTCTGAACGTACCTGAGCGTCTTGGTCGCCTTCCACTCCCCTATCCGGTCCAGCCATGCCTTTCTCTCCTGGGACATATCCCCAAGTTCCTCTGTCTCAAGAAGGGCGTTGAGTTTCTGGAGGGTCAGTCTGCAGTCCCCCACAATGGGAACCGAGACTGGGATATTTTTGCGAATGGACGTGGGATCGATATCGATATGTACGATCCTGGCCTTGGGGGCAAAGGTCTCCACCTTCCCCGTGACCCGGTCGTCAAAACGGACGCCCACCGCGATCAGAAGGTCACACTCGGCAGAAGACATGTTGGCACGGTAAGTCCCATGCATGCCGATCATCCCCAGCCACAGAGGATCGCTCCCGGGAAAGGCCCCCAGACCCATGAGGGTGGCGGCCACAGGGGCCTGAATCTTTCTTGCCAGGGTCTGCAGTGCTTCCGAGGCCCTGGAAAGGATGACCCCTCCCCCGGCAAGGATCATGGGCCGTTGGGCCTCCTTGATCAGGTCCACGGCCTTGGGAAGCTGCCTGAAGTTGGGTTCATAGGTAGGGTTGTAGGATCTAAGCCCGACATGTTTGATGGGACGATAGGTGGTGCTCGCCTTGATCACGTCCTTGGGCAGGTCCACCAGGACCGGGCCCGGCCGTCCGGAACGGGCCACATAAAAGGCCTCCTTCAGGGTCTTCCCCAGGTCCTCGACCCTCTTTACCAGGTAATTATGCTTGGTGCAGGGCCGCGTGATCCCCACGATATCCACCTCCTGAAAGGCGTCATTCCCGATGAGTTCGGTGGGAACCTGCCCTGTCAGCACAATGATCGGGATGGAATCCATATAGGCTGAGGCGATTCCGGATACGGTATTGGTGGCGCCCGGTCCCGAGGTGACCAGACAGACGCCTACCTTGCCCGATGCGCGGGTATACCCGTCGGCTGCGTGGACCGCCCCCTGTTCGTGCCGTACGGTGATATGCCGGATGTCCGTCTTGACCAGTTCATCGTAGATATCCGCCACCGCGCCCCCGGGAAAGCCGAAGATGACATCGACCCCCTCTTCCTGGAGCGTTTTTAGAATAATTTGTGCGCCGTTGAGTTTGATGATAATCCCCCTTCTCTATTGGTTCTCTGACCTCAGAATCCTGTCACCATAAACAAGCAAATTTTTACTTCTTTGCGCCTCTGTGCCTCTGTGTGAGATTCATTTTTTTCACGCAGTACTATGTTAGGATCAGACAATAGAGGCCACAGCAAAAACCGCGCTTTGGCCTTTCAGGTTTCAGCTTAAAGCGTATCAAACGCCGTTCCCGTATCCATGCGTATCCATCGCCCGAATATAGGAAACCAGCCCCCCCGACTGAATGATTTTCATCATAAACTCCGGAATCGGCTTGGCAAAAAAGATCTTTCCCGTATCCGTCTCTCTGATCTCTCCCTTGAGAATATCGACGGATATCCGGGCGCCCTCTTGGAGCGCGTCCGGGCCGTCATCCGATTCCAGGACAGGGAGACCGATGTTGAATGCATTTCGGTAAAAGATCCTTGCACAGCTTTTTGCAATGACGGCCGCGATCCCGGCCGCCTTCATGGCCCATGGCGCATGTTCTCTGGAAGACCCGCACCCGAAGTTGACCCCTGCCACGGCAATATCGCCGGCACGGACCTCTTTAACAAATTCAGGCCTCACATCCGCGAAACAAGATTTCGCCAATTCCTCCGGATCGGATACATTCAGATATCTCGCCGGGATAATCAGGTCCGTATCCACATGGTCGCCGAATTTCCATACCCTTCCCTCTATTTTCATTCTGTTGTCACCCTCCAGTTCTAAAACCGCATAGCCGCAACCAATCCCGCCAGGCGGGACTCACACAGAGACACAGAGGCACAAAGAGTTTCTTGTCTTTACAGGGGGTTAACCAATAAACCACTCACTTGTTCGGAAGTTGCAGACATAGAACCTCAATCCCATCCACAGATTACCCCGATGAAATAGAACACAAAAGGCATTTCATGGGGCAGGCGCAGGTTACGCAGATGCCAATTCCCAATGCCAGCATTCCTCCACCCCTGAATCCCTGAATTCCTCAATCCATAAATCCCTCAATTCCCCAATTCCCCAATTCCTAAAGTGCATCCGGGGATGCAATACGTCCCAGGATGGCGGAGGCCGCGGCTACGGCCGGATTTGCCAGATAGACCTCGCTCTTGGGATGCCCCATACGGCCGATAAAATTCCGGTTGCTGGTGGAAAGGGCCCGTTCCCCTTCCGCCAGGATCCCCATGTGTCCGCCCAGACAGGGCCCGCAGCAGGGGGGGCCGATCACGGCCCCCGCCTCCAGGAGGGTTTCGATAATCCCCTCCTTGATGGCCTCCCGGTAAATGGACGGAGACCCGGGGATCACGATGAACCGGATTCCCGCTGCCGTATGGCGTCCCTTGAGGAGCCCGGCCGCCTCCCGCAGATCCTCCAGACGCCCGTTGGTGCACGATCCCAAAAAGACCTGGTCCAATGGAACTGCATCCAGTTTGGATACGGGCGTTACCTTGTCCGGCGAATGGGGCAGGGCCACCTGAGGCTCCATGTCATCCACCGGAATCCGGATCTCCCGTTCGAAACAGGCATCAGGATCGCTCTTATAAAAACGGCCGGGCCGATCCGATCGCCCTGTCATATAAGCCCTCGTGGTCTCATCCGGCGCAAAAATCCCGTTTTTGGCCCCTGCCTCCACGGCCATGTTGGCCATGGTAAACCGATGGGCCATGGAAAGCCGATCCACCACCTCCCCCGTAAATTCCAGGGACTTGTAAACAGCGCCTTCCACCCCCAGGAGACCCAGGGTATGCAGGATAAGGTCCTTTCCCCCCACCCAGGGCCGGAGTCTCCCCTCATAGATTAGCCTTATGGTTGCAGGCGCCTTGAGCCAGGTCTTCCCCGTGGCCAGGATGGCGCCCAGGTCGGTGCTCCCCACGCCCGCTGAAAAGGCGCCCAGCGCGCCGTAGGTGCAGGTGTGACTGTCCGCCCCGATGACGAGATCGCCCGGAGAGACAAGTCCCTTTTCCGGCAAAATGACATGTTCGATCCCGGTCTCGCCCAGTTCGAAAAAATGCCGGACCCGGTGCTTTCGGGCAAACTCCCGCATCAACTTCACCTGTTGGGCCGACTCGATATCCTTGTTCGGCACAAAATGATCCTGGATCAGCGCAACCCTGTCCCGATCAAAGACCTCATCCCTCCCCAGATCGTTAAACACCCGAATCGCCATGGGAGCGGTAATGTCATTGGCCAGGGCCAGATCCACCCCCACCTCGATCAACTCGCCCGGGCTGACGCTCTCCCTCCCTGCATGTGACGCAAGGATCTTCTCAGTGATGGTCATCGCCATGGGTCAACTTCCTCTCTTTGCATCAGATTCTCCCTATAAAAAACCTCAGGTTCAGAGGTTTAAGGTTCAAAGGTTCCCGTTGCGGGGTGCCCGTTGCCGGAAGACCCCTTGCGCCTAACGCCTGGCGCCTCCTCCCCTGGTTGCTTGTCACGTGTGGCTTTCAGCTTTGAGCTTTCAGCTCATCGCCCTCCTTTGTCACCGGAGCCCCTCGTCAGGGGACAGTCTCGGATTCTTCTTCAGGTGTTCCAGACGGTTCAGACCGTTGACATAGGCCTTTGCGCTGGCAGTAATAATGTCCGGGTCCGCCCCTTTGCCTAAGGCCACCAGGCCGTTTTCCTGCAGCCGGACGATCACCTCGCCCTGGGCATCCATGCCCCCGGTGATGGCATTGACCGAAAAGCGCATCAACTTCGAGCGGCTCCCGGTCATCTTGGCGATGGTGTTGAATGTGGCGTCAATGGGCCCCACGCCAAACCCGGCGCCCTTGACCTCCTCCCCGCTGATCTTGAGCTTGACGGTTGCCGTAGGGATCTCCACCGTACCGCTCACCACATTGAGGTAGGCCAGTTCGTAATGATCCGGAACCCGCAGGATCTCCTCAGCCACCAGGACCTCGATATCTTCTTCCACGATCTCTTTTCGTTTATCGCTCAATTCCTTAAACTTCCCGAAAAGCCGGTTCAATTCCTCGGTTGACAGCTCATAGCCCATCTGCGCCAGTCTATCCCTGAAGGCATGCCTTCCCGAATGCTTCCCGAGGACCAGGCGATTGCTGGACAGGCCCACGGTCTCGGGCGCCATGATCTCGTAGGTCATGGGGTTCTTCAAGACACCGTCCTGATGAATGCCGGCCTCATGGGCAAAGGCGTTCGCACCCACAATGGCCTTGTTGGGCTGCACCACAATACCCGTGATCAGTGAGGTGAGCCTGCTGGTGGGGTGAATTTCCTTGGCATGGATGGAGGTGGTGAGGTTCACCCAATCCCTTCGGGTATGGAGCGTCATAACGACCTCTTCCAGGGAGGTGTTGCCTGCCCGCTCGCCGATGCCGTTAACGGTGACCTCTGCCTGACGCGCCCCGGCCCGGATCCCTGCCAGGGTGTTGGCCGTGGCCAGGCCCAGGTCATTGTGACAGTGGACGCTCATGACGGCCTTGTGGATATTGGGCGTATGTTGTCTGACATAGGTAATCAGTTGATAAAACTCTTCGGGTATTGCATAGCCGACCGTGTCCGGGAGGTTGACGGTAGCGGCCCCTGCGTCGATCACCGCCTCAAACACCTTGCAGAGGTAGTCCCTGTCGGACCGCGTCCCGTCCTCTGCTGAAAATTCCACATTGCCTGTGAATTCCTTTGCATATTTTACCGCATCCACCGCCTCTTGAATCACCTGATCCCGATCCATATTCAACTTGTGCTTCAAATGGATGTCCGAGGTAGCAATAAAGGTGTGGATCCTCGGGTTGGCGCCATCCCGGATGGCCTCCCATGCCCTGTCGATATCATTTCTGGATGTCCTGGCA
>JAWOIH010000437.1:0-4919 GCA_046484725.1 Candidatus Desulfacyla sp.
AGGACGGTTGAGTAGTGATAAACATCTCAAATACAGTCGAGTCTGTCAAGCAGATTAAAGCTAATTTCAGATTAGGGCTAGTTTCCGAAACTATTGGCATACGCAAGATGGGTGCGGATGATCCCAAAAAGCTGCAATATTCCCAATTTTGCTGGCTTGTCCGAATCTGAAATGCGGTTGTATTTCAACTATCCGAAACAGAAAGATATGTTTTGGAAACCTCACACATTTTGGCCTACCAAAAACCTGAGATATGACTTACTTATGTTGTGAGACTGGTTATGTTGTGAGTATTTAATTCCCTTCATTTGATTCAGGAAAAGGATGTTGGAAAATATTCCCTCGCGAGTTCGAGAAACTGCCAAATTCATACTCCCCGACAGAAGCCGAAAATGCCATCAACCAGTAGCTTGACCACCCAGTGATTCTTTATCAAATCTGCAAACCGAATGGACGGGCCTATGCCGGGATTAAAATCGTTCTGTGTATGACTGTGAAAATTGAGATCAATGGATCTGCGTTGAAGATTCTCCTCCCAACAGGACAGACAACTCCTGTCAGGAGCCGGGTAGGATGTATCTGAGGGGGTGTTCCATAAAACCTCTATTCAGAAGGCGTAAGGCGTCAGGCGCAAGGCGCAAGTTATATGGCAGATGGCAGATGGATGAAAGGTCAAAGGTTAAAGCTCAAAGCTGAAAGCTGAAAGCGCAGGATACTCGGTTCACAGCTGACAACGAATGGTTGATGGATCATGGCTGATAGTGATGATTCATGGGTAATTAAAGGGCATACTATTGAAACCTATCAGAAAGTCAAGGAGAATTTCTGTTTCGGGATGTCTGTGGGCGGGTCGGATGTGTAAAAGGTGTTCCGGTATACGATTTCCTGATCAGTCAGGACAAACCCATTGAATCGGCCTGGCGTTTTTATTTGCTGCCGAACTGACAATGGGGACTGTGCAGGCTGCCTTCACATCTGCCTTCTGATCAGCCGCTCAAAGTCGTAGAGGAAGGAGGTGCTTATCCAGTTCCTGTAATCCTGGTTCAAAAGCTTCCCGGTGTCCCGAAGTATCTTCTTTTGATCGGCTTTCTTGACGGTATTCAACAGTGCCTGAAAAAGCGCCGCACGATTACCGAATGCTCCCTCTATCATGGCTTCATCCAACGGGTATGCGCTGTTCAGTATGAACCAGGCATCAAATATGTCCCTCCCGGCCTGACGGTCGAGAAAAGTGAGAAGCTTCTCTGTCATCAAAAAGGAGGGTTCAAGTGTGACCACCGGCACGCCTCTGAGGGGCAATATGGCGGTTTTCAACTCCTTTTCCCTGGTGGAAATCTCGATCTTAATATGGAAGTTTCTGTCAGGCCCCCTGAATCGCAACTCCACGAGGATAGTGTGGTATTTCAAGGCGTTGTCGGTTATATCCCAGCCCCTTTTTGTGCAAAGACCTTTGACGATGCCGATAAGTTCCTCGGGAACGACGCCTGGAAGGGAATCATACTCAATATCCTCAGAGTAACGGGGCAGGTCATAAAAGAGCTTGAGCGCGGTGCCCCCCTTGAAAGCGATCTGGGAACCGGCCCGGGACTTCGACAGGGCCTGAACGACCTCTATAATGACATTCTCCCGATATTGATTGAAAAAATCCTGTTTATTTGGCTTCATAGTCCTGGTTCCTGAAAAGACGAACAAGTTCACTCACTCTGTCAGGATAAAAGCGGCCGTAATATGTCAGAAGATCAGGATCGAGTCGGCCCATATTTACGTCCTCCGGGAGGAGTTCTACAAGCCCTTTTGTCCGCATATACAGAGTATCCAGAAAGGCCTTTTCCGGACCGGCGATGTGGAAGTCCTCGATTTTCACCTGTCCGAAACGCATCAGTGGGGGCGATATACGCCGATATACGAATGTGGTATCATCGGCTTGACACTGATAGCTCCTGAGTGCCGTGGAAAAAACGATCTGTGGTACCTGAACAATCAGTCCCCAGTAGTTGAGAGCGGATTCCAATGAAATGACCGATGGCTGATGCAGCGCATTTCCTAATGAAAACAGGGAGTACTTTCTGTTGACAAGGGCATAGAGATCTCGACGGATTCGATTGAGAACGCCCCGTTTGACAAGTCTGGCCGCTATCGTCCGCGTGCTTTCCCTGGATGCGCCAAAAATGGTCTGAAGCGATGACGTCGTGAAAAACGGACTGTCGGCGCTCAACAATTTGGAGATTTTGTCGCCTGCCATGGCAGATAACGTTCCTGATAAGTAAACAAAACTGTTTGTTTTTCTTTATCCTGATTTGGATCATCTGTCAACAACAAAAGCGTCCGGCCAGCGATATGCACAGATGATTCTTTCGGCAAAAGCATATGCAGAAAAATCAGACATTGATTATTCGCACTTGATGTGAGAATAAATGGCAATCTCATCCATAATGAAGCGGAAATACGACAGCGACGACACGCCATCTGAATCGCGCATGGTTTTTGGAAGGCCGGGGTGAGCGAAGCGAAACGTCAGTAACGAACGCTGACAGACTGACCCCGGGCAGCCTCCCAGTGCCCCGACAGTCTTGGCCGATCACTTCCTGCGGCTGGTTCTCGTCAGGATCTCCTTCATGACCGGTTCATCCATCAACTCCAGGTCGGACAACAGGACATGACCGGCCGCGTCATACCGGACGATCGGCACATCCGAGCTGATATAGCCGTACACCAGGTTGTGGGTGTTGTCCTCGTCCCGGATGATGCACTTCGGCGGGAGCTGCAGGGGCCGGTCCATTCCGCACTGTCTCAAGATATCGATGATATAGTTTTTGCCGCTGGCATGACCCATCTCTGACGGGTCCGTGGAGGGCCTCAGCAGCCCTGCCTCCGTGTAGAGAAGCTCCAGATTGGGAAACACGCTCAGGATGTTCATGTGAAACGCCACCCGGAACCCTTCGCCCTCCAGTCTCGCCTTGAGCCGGGCGATTCGCCGGTAGTTGGCCTTCACGTCTTCCGGGTCCCTGGCCGGCAGATCCAGGATGAGCGATATCTCCAGAAAGATGTCCCGGCTCATGTATCGAATCATATTATCCACGGCCGTGTCGATGTCTTTCAGGGCATAGCCCTTGTCCACCTGGCGCAGAGAGAAGTCGGAGGTCGATTCAAGCCCTATGAGGAGGCAGTTCACATAGCGGTTCAAAAACTCGATGTAGTCTCTCTTTTTGAGGAGGGTGATGCCGGTGTAGATGGTGATGTGGTAGTCTTTGATCCGGTCCAGGATCTCCTGAACCCGGGTCGATCCGCTTCTGAAATAGGAGTCGATGAACCGGATGCGATCAGACCCGAAGCCTTTCATGAGATCGCGGATGGCGCCGGAGACCCTGTCGACCTCCTGGTCCTCCAGAAAATCCATCTTGGGCAATTCCTTGTAGGTGCAGAATTTGCATTTCCCATACCAGCAGTGATTGTTGAATCCGATGTGGACCGGCGTCTCGCGCGTTTCCGTGTAAAGCCCTTTTAGAAAATCCCTCCGGCAGTCATACACGGTGCCGTAATTATTCTGTGTAATGACGGCATCCTTCCAGTCCTCAATAATCTGATACAGGTCCGTGGTCAGGTCGATGTTGCCTGAGACGATAATCAGGTTATTAATAAGTTTCGAGGGATGGACGCCCATCCGGCGCATGAACTCCCGGATAAAGGCGGGGGACAGCCCGATGTTGATGAGGGGGCCGCCCAGGACCACCCGCTTGCCGCTTTCAAGGAGGTGCCTGAGGATAAGGAGATCGCAGAAGTTGAGACAGGTCAGGATGTTGACCTCCGTGTCCGTATCCGTCAGGATGTAGGGATCGAAATATCCCTGGGCCATGAACACGTAGAAGATGTTGTTGACCATGTATTTCTGGTTCAGGAACGACATGACATTGGGAGAAAACCGGTCGCCGGCCCTGGACAGGATCTCGTCATAGAGATCCGTGTCGATGTGAGAGTCAAAGGGCCTCACCGGCATATCGCTGAAGGTGACATCCAGCTTGTCGTTTCGCAGGAGGCTTTCGGTAATGATGCGTGTTGCCATGGGGTAAAACGGCTTGAAGAGGGGCGGATAGATATAGGTAACGTCCATTATAGCATTCCTATCGTTTTGGTTTCGGTTGTATGCTGGCCGGGTCTGTTGGGTTTATTGAGTTCATTGGGTTTGGTGCCTCATTTCCCGATTTTTTGCCAAAAAAAACAAAAAAGTTTCCTCTTTGTGTCCCTGCCTGCCCCGTGAAACCATCTTCTTCTCTTGTTTCACCGGGGTGGCTCTGTGTGAAATATTCTTTTTGGTTGTGAATGTACCGCATCAGATGCCTTTCGATGGGCGCTCACCGCGTGTTTCGGCTGTCACGATCTCTTTGAGGAGCCCAAAGAGGGGATCATCCCCCATCCCGTTTTCTACTGCCGCATGAAGCACCTCGGTCAGGAACATGAGGCGCGACCAGTCAAAGGGCTTGTTTCTGAGACCCCTGACCTTCTCCGGGGTCAGTTCCTGGGGAAAGCTCGGAGGGATCTCATGGCCCAATGCCCTGAAGGCCAGCATGGTGCGGACGCACTTGTCGCAGCAACAGCAGTTGGTGTCCGGGGGCGTGTCGTAGCGATATTGCCCTTCCCAGCACACCTTCAGATTGGCAAGGGCCTCGGGCCATGCAAAGAGGGCCTTCAGCTTCTCCACCCGGGTAAATACCATGTCGTGGTGGATCTCAAAGCGGTTGCTCGACAATAGTCGATCGGTCAGGGGATGGCTTCCCCAGGGGGAGAGGTGAAGGTAGGAATGACTGCTCCCCACCAGGCAGCCGCCTGACAGCTTTCGGAACAGAGAGGCGGTCGAGGCAAGGACGCAGGCATGGGAGGTCCAGAATTTTTTGATGGAGAGGAGATATTTGAGATTGGTCCGG
>JAWOIH010000454.1:0-4637 GCA_046484725.1 Candidatus Desulfacyla sp.
CACCGGCCCAAAGGGATTGTTGGTGGGCGGCCAGAACCAGGGGCCATAATGCCACCTGCCATAAGCCGCTACGCCGCTGAGATCCGGATTGAATGGATTCTGAGCAGGCATGTACACATGGGGCCACCAGAGGTCGCCGGTTACGGGAACCGCATTGGTGGCATCCCAGGGCACAACCGTTCCCGGCCGACTTCCCCATATCCAGGTGGGGTCAGTATTAAGGATGTGGTTGGGGTTGGTATTCGCTGTTCCTGTTGCGTCCACGTATGTCTTGTCCATAATAATCAGCGGAATCTCCTCCCCGGCGACGCTGCCCGGGATCAGCCCGGCTGTGATCAGCCCCCGTTCGGTATCGTCCCTGACCAGATAGCCCGCAGCGCCTCCCACATAGACGCCGGTACGCGTGATTCCCCAGCTGTGTTCGTGGTAAAACATCAGCCTTGCGCTTTGTTCGTTGGTATAGTAGTAGGTCTGGGACCCGTATCCGGGATTGTTTGTGGCGCCCGCCACTCCGCAGGTGGTCTGTCCCGCGCAGGAGGCGATGGTGTTTCCGGCGGCGTCAAACCACATATCGGGCACATAGTCCACGCTGACCCCTTTCTTGTAAGCCGTATTTTCATTCTTCGGGGTAATCCACTGGTGGGCCGTTCCGTCACTGATCCAAGGCGTACGACCTCCATGAAGGTGGATGACCGCCCTGTTCTGGGTGAACACACCGCTGGTGATCGGAATCGGCAGTTTCGTCTCCGGATCATAATCGATCTCGAATTCCCCGGATCCCATGATGCTCGTATCCGTGGGAATAAACGCGTCGCCGCCCACGCCGGTGGGGAGCGAATTGGTAAACTTGATGCGCACCGCACGATTCTTATCGGCGATGATCATAGGTCCCAGAAAATGAAACGGCTCTGCCAGACCGTTGGGTCCATTGGTCTGTCGATATCCCCGCAGCAAGGTGCCCCCTGCGCCTCCGGCTACCGGCGGAAGGTCGGTATGCATCCGCTCCCGGAACTGCCCCATCTCTATTTCATAATAATCGGACCCCGGGTAGGTTGTTGTGTCCGGAACGGCCACGGGTATATATTGACCCAGATTGTTTTGACCCGCAGGATTCAGCTGCGGCAATCCATCCACAAATTTCCGGAGCGGTGGGCTGTTGGCCCAGTTAAAGGTGTTGTAGTAATCCGGAATACCGTATTGCCGGGGGCCGGTCGCAGGATCGAGGGCAGGCGCTGCCGCTACCCCACTGATGCCTAAAAACGGAACCGTCAATGCCGCGAGCACGGTCATCGTAATCAACAATCGCTGTATTTTCATAACGTTTCCCCAACCTGAAGTTAAGTGATAATAAAATCGTCTTAGAGACACCATAGGGGTTAAATATCCATCGGCGATTTTACTCGCGCCGGCATCGGCGGTTTCTTCTTTCTTTCCTTCTCGGCCTCGCTCATCAAGGCATTTCTACTGGCTTGGCCCCGTTTCTTGATTTCGCGCCACATCATGACCTTCTCTTTCCAGGAGATCCCAGCCTTGGGCGGTATGATCTGGTCTCCGTCTATGCTTGTCTGCGGCTGAATTGCCTGGCCCTGAGTCGCCGTACCGTTGTTCGGCGCGGCGCCGGCCATGGCAATCCATATGAGGCTAAGTACAACAAAGACAACTGCATAAGGCGCCTTTTTCATGATCCTCCCCCTCTTTCCTGAATTGACCTCTAAATGAACCCGCTATTCTTTGCCCCTCGACATTCACTTGATGGCGAGGAGTTCCGTTTCAAAAATGACCGTGTCGCCCGGTTCGACGAAGTTGCCGGAGCCCCGCTCTCCGTAGGCGAGCTGAGACGGGATGAAAATCTCCCACTTGGAACCGACCGCCATGAGTTTGAGCGCCTCCTTCCAGCCTGGAATAACGCTGTCGACCTTGAAGGCAGAGGGACGTCCTCTGCGGTAGGAGCTGTTGAACTCCTCGCCGTTGATGCGCGTTCCCCGATAGTGACACTCCACCATATCGGTGTCGGCGGGCATTTTTCCTTCACCCGCCCTGATGATCCGGTACTGCAGTCCGCTCGGCAAGGTTACGACGCCCTCCTTTTTCATGTTTTCCGCCAGAAACGCCTCTCCCTGCTTCCTGTTTTTTTCCAGCAAAGCGGTTCGGATCTTTGCCTGCGATCGTCGCACGTCGTCCTGATAGATCCTAAAGGCTTTCCGAACCTGGGCATCGGGCATAAGAAGCCCCTTGCCCGAGTAGGCATCCTGCATCCCTTTTATCACCAGATCCAAGTCAATATCCACTTCCTGCCTTTTGAGGTTGCCGATTAAATGAACACCGATGGCGTAATTGACCTGATCCTTTTGTGTCTTGAGGAGAGATGTTTCATCGGCCTTATCCGATGCGGTCTCCCCACTCTGTGCGGCCGGTGGCGCAACATCCGGTTGAGATTGCGCCTGAGCATCCCTATCCCTTCCCCAAGCGGCAAACACCATGGCAACAACTGCCAGGCATGCAATGTAAAACAATCTTCGGTTTTTCAATTCAAGTTCCCTATCCCCGATGGGTTATCCTCAGGGCACCGTGAGGATCGACCTTTTACAATGCCATCCATTTTTTCTTATGCAGGCGCAACCGGAATCATTCCGATCCGTTTTCAAAACGGTACTGCATTGAACATTCAGGCCGAAGTCCACAAAGGTATCGGTCTGACTACACCCGAAATTTACTCGATCACCCGGATCTCAACCCAATCATAAAAAAGCGGTTCATCCACAATATTATCGGGACTCATATCCACCCCGAAGTAAAAGATGTAGGTCCCGGCCCGAAGAAGACCGGAATAGATCTGCACAGGGGATACCGTCACCAACGGGGATTGCATCACGGGACGGATTCCCGGTATCCATTCAGTGTAGGGATAGGAATACCATTCTCCAAATGCGCTTGCAACAAGCCACCAATCCGCCTGTCTTCCATCTTCATCTCCCGGCGAAAGGCTAACCGTCAGGGTAACATCGGTTTCGGATGAAACGGTAAGCGGCCCGTCCTGTCCGTTGGCCTTTATATCCGGCAGACACGGGGAAGGGGGAGCCGTCTGTCCTCCTCGCACCGCGCGCACAAGGCTGAGGCTCCCTTTGTCGGCGCTGTATCCGCCGCCGGTCAAGAAAAATATGCCCCACGCGTTGGCAGCATTGGACGCATAGGTCGTGGACGACCAGTAGAACGAAGAGAATGCATTCGGGAAAAAGGTCGTATCCATCGACGGATTATAGCGCCCGTAATTTACCAAAGACCGCAGCTCATTGATGCTGGGTAAGCGCCAGTCCTCCTTGCCGCCAAGGGAGAGCCCTTCACAATAGGACAACGCCTGTGCCCAGGTGAACGCCTCCTCCGGGGTATCCTGCTGCCATGTTAGCCCTGTGGAGGTGTCCGTCACCGTACCGTCACCATTATCGACATACGCTTCTGACACCGAGTCTGTTATGCAGCGGACAGCACGTACAGAACCATAGACGTTTTTTCCTTTCGTATCATCAAAGCCGTAATCGAAGCTCACCCCCCAGGCCCTGTAGATATTCTCGACGGGAGTATTTGACGACCAGTAAAACGATGAAACGGCATGGGGAAAATAGTTGATATCGATAGCCGGCCCGGGCTGAGATACACCGTTATCCACGAGATAGGTCAATTCTTGGACCGTCGGAAGCCGCCAATCTCCATACCCCCCAAAATTGGCATCATTCAATGCATTGATAAAATCTTCCGTATCCGTGCCATTGCCCGGCAAACCGGAATTTCCACCATTGGACACCGGGTTGCTGTCGTACCAGGTATAGGTGTCGTCTTTATCATGGATGGTCCCGTCATCGGTCTTGTTTTCCCAGATCAGGCCGGTGACATTGTCCTTGACCATGGCCCATGAAGCAGCGGAGTCCGGCAGCGCATTCCCGCTGTCGTCCAATTTTGTGTAGGATGATGGGTTCATGGAATAATTTGCATCCTGCCCGTAAAACAACTGGCCCGGAGAGGGACAGGGGATCTCGCCGCTATCGTTATAGCACTTGGTTTGGCCTGTATCCGGAATTGGGCCGGAAACCGCATGACCTGCCAAAAGGAGCATCGCAAGGCATAAGAAAAACTTTGTAAGACCTTTTCTTTTCATAGCAGTCTCCATTTTCTAATCTAAACGATGATGACCCGAGATCAATTCAAAACGGCGTTGGGAACTTATTCCTGCGTCGGTTCCGAGATCGGCCTTAAGGCGCTTAGAATATTACCGGTTCATGTTCACGATGGCACCTGGTCTTATATCTACGCCCGGTTTAATATTTATTATTGGGGCCTTGAAATTGATTTGAGCGCCGTTTTCGATGATGACATTGGGGCCCACGGTAATGGATGTTGCGGCCACGCATTCGCATTGAGTGCCCGAACGAAAATCTACGTTTGTGAGGGACACCACGTCTCCGGAACACTCGGGACAGGGTGGAAAGGCAACAGCGCTGACTTTTGTAACAAAGGCATCAGAATTACCGAGAAAGGGATTTCCTGAGCCTCCGGCGAAGGTCGGCTGATACGCGTTTGCCGTAGGAAAATTGTCGGAATAGGTATATCCCGTGATATAGGTGTTGCCTGACGGGTCTACGGCG
>JAWOIH010000150.1:0-7371 GCA_046484725.1 Candidatus Desulfacyla sp.
CTTATCGGTAAGCGCTCAAAAATTGCCGGGATTCCCACCAATACCTTTTTGGTTGCGGCGATGCCGCGTTGGTCACAGGGTGAAGTCAGCTTAAAGGCTTTTTCGGGATGCCAGGCGTATGCTCATAATGGTATAGATCAGAAATGAAAGAAGCAGAAGTGCCCCGAGCATCTTGGGATCCTTTACCTTTATCAGAAAGGAGATGGTAAAGACGACGACAAAGCCGAAAATAACCACGAAGATCCTGGGAAAATGGCGCAATATGACCCTTCCGAAATGGACGAACCGGATATCGCTCACCAGCAGGTAAGAGGTCAGCAGAATCACGGCCCAGACAATCCATACGTTATCCCAGAACAGAAGGGCGCCGAGAGACACCATGGCGCCGGCAGGGCTGGGCAATCCGTTGAAAATGCCGGGACTCAGCGTGGTATCGTGCTTGTCCCGGGCAATAAAACGCCACAACCTAAAAGCCACTGCAAAAAAGTAGGCGGTGCCGACACCAAAGGCCAAAATGCTCCAATCGCCTTTCAGGAGGATCAAGAACGCAGGGCAACCTCCGAAACTAACCAGATCGGCGATATCGTCCAGCCACGGCCCGAACCGGGTGCCGCCGTGTTTGTCGGCCATCCTCCCATCGAAAAGATCGAATATCTGGCCGGCCAGGATGGCGATGGCCGCATAAACCGGACGCATCTGAAGGGCGTAGAATATTCCGATGATGCCGCAGCACAGATTGAGGAGGGACAGGATGTCGGCGTAAAAACGGTTTGCGATGAGCTTGAAGACAATGGACGAAATCGAAAGGATGATACAGAGGTAGAGTATTTGATTTGCGAATTTGGGAAGACCGATATCATCGGTCAGCAATGCACAGTAGATGATCAAGGCGAAACAGAGGACCGCTTTGATCTTTCCGAAATTGTTGGCCGCCACGGAGAAATGAGTAAACCGCTTGATAATGTATCGAAATAGAAATTGTCCGCTGGTTTCCACAGCCACAAGTATCCATACCGAAGCGAGATCCAAACGACCTGCATAGGCAAAAAATAACATGGGCGGGAGATAGGTCAGCTTGTCGCAGAGGGGATCGATTTCTTCTCCAAAAGGGGTCACCAGATCGCAATTTCTGGCGAGAAGACCGTCCACGCCGTCCATGACTGCAGAGAGGGTGAAGAGGAGAATGCCCAGAAACTGTTGCTCGGTCCGGAAGTAGAGGAGGATGCCTGACAACCCGATCACCACCCGCCACACGCAAATGGCGTTTGGATGATAATACCAGTGTTCACAGAGGTGTCTCTTGCCCCTTTGAGTCTTGAGGCCGAGGACAAAACCGAGGTACATGCTCAGCGACACGACAAGAGAAATAAGAATGGCGATGGTATTATTCATGGGGAGAGTTTCGAGTGATCACGTCAGGTCCTGAAAATGCAGGCGCCTGGTTTTTATATATCCGGTAACGACAATGCCTATGGTCACGCCGGCGCTGTTTGCAAGAATATCAAAAAAGGAAAACTCTCTGCCGGGCACGTAACATTGGGCAAATTCAAGTCCAATGCCGAGAAGTGCCATCAAGAGCGCCCCTGTGAGGGCCGTCCGCCTTCCTGTAAATCCGAAAAAAGGAAGCATCGCCAGCCAGGCATAGGCCGCAAAATGCGCTAACTTGTCTGCACCGCTGAAGTGATAAGGGATTTCCATGCGGGGCGTCAAAGAGAGACAGACAACCAGAAGAATAGAGATAACCCAGATAAACTGAATGGTCCATTTCATCATGTTTTTGAATTATCTCATTTAATATGTATGGGAATGCCGGCCACGGTCACGATCACCTTGTCGGCCAATGCAGCCAGTTTCTGGTTCAGGATACCGGCCAGGTCCCGGAATTCTCTCCCTAAGGGATGTTCGGGAACGATGCCGGTCCCTACCTCGTTGGACACGATGATCACCGCCTGTCTCCTTTGCGACAATACCTTCAGCAGTCGCTCTTGATAGGCATTCACGGCCTCCCGCCCTTTCTGGAGCAGGACGTTGCTGAGCCAGATGGTGGCGCAGTCGATGAGCGCGACATCCAGACCGCCAATATCGGACTGCAAGGCCTTGTCAAGGTCAAGGGGTTCTTCGATCAGACTCCATTGGGGTCCCCGGGATGCCCGATGCAGTCGTACTCGTTCGGCCATCTCATCATCTCCCACCTCGGCAGTCGCCACAAAGAGATAGGAGGTGTAGGTTTCTTCGGCATAGCTGAGCGCCCAGGCACTCTTGCCGCTCCGCGCGCCGCCTAAAACCAGGATGATTTGCTTATGCGTCGATGGGTCCATGTCGTCGGATCAGAGAGCGTGGCAAAATAGTCTATACACGAGAGTCCTTGGAGGTTGGGGGTCAAAGCGTAAACTCACTTCCCTCTTTAGCCGCATCAATGACGATGTCGTGGTTGCCTTCCACAGCAAGATCGCTGCATCGTTCAATAATGGCAGCTACCTCCGCATCTTTTCTGGCAGGCGCATGATGAAAGAGAAGGAGTTGTTTCGCGTGGGCCTTCAATGCCAGGTCCAATGTGGAGGCGCAGTCTGAATGGCCCCAGCCCCGGTGACGGTCAATTTCTTCCGGCGTAAATTGGGCATCGTGAATCAGAACATCGGCCTCTTTGCAGAACTGGACGTAGTCGTCCGCCTTCTTTCCCGCCGGACCGTCCGCTACCAACTCGTTGTCCGTCATAAAAACCAGTTTCTTTTTCCCCTCTTGAAAGCGGTAGCCAAATGCGCCCTGGGGATGGTTCAGAGGAATGGCGTCGATGCGTATATTGTCTATGGTAACGGGGCCGCGGCTCAGTTTCCCGACAGGGTCGATCCGGGCCTTGAGGTCCTCGAAGCTGACGGGGAAAAACCCATCGCCCATCTTGTTGTCGAAAATCACCCTGAGCCCTTTCATGGCCGCGGGGAACCCATCTACGGCGATTCTCGATGAGGGGTTGAAGATCGGATCAAAAAATGGGAATCCCTGCACGTGATCCCAGTGAATATGTGTTATCAGGAGGAGTATGTCGACTGTCTCGCGCGTGGCGATGAAGTGTTCGCCCAGTGCCCGTATCCCCGTTCCAGCGTCAATGACCACTTTTTTGCCTGATTCGAGTGTGATTTCGAGACAGCAGGTATTGCCGCCATAAAGAATGGTGTCTTTTCCCGGGGCTGCAATGGAACCCCTCGTCCCCCAAAATTTGACTTTCATCTCTGTATTCTTACCTGTCTGAGGTGCCCCTGTCCGAGGCATTCAATTGCCGAAAATAATACGGGCGCATCTGGGCGTGGGTTCGGAGATTACGTTATCTCATCAGGTGTGTCAATCCAAAAAGCCACCGGGCTAAAACGGTTTACAGGATCGCTCTCCATATTCGCCATGAAAATATCACTGGGGCAGTTATCGGTTATTTGTTATCGGCCGTGGGTTTGTGAGCCTTCCTGATCCCGTGTAGTCGCGGGATTAACCGATGACGGATATGCCGCTCCCATTGTAATCCCCGTGGGGCCGAGGCCTTCCTTATGCGTATTTACCCTGGTACAAACAGGCAAAGATCTTTGCATCCGTCATGATATCCGAAATCCGGCAATATTCATTAGGCTGATGCGCTGTATCGGGGCAGGTTGA
Source organism: Candidatus Desulfacyla sp. (assembly GCA_046484725.1). Classification (GTDB taxonomy): domain Bacteria; phylum Desulfobacterota; class DSM-4660; order Desulfatiglandales; family Desulfatiglandaceae; genus AUK324. The sequence continues at coordinate 3,643 of JAWOIH010000150.1, forward strand.
CCAGACGGCGGCCGGCAGACCCATTTCGCGGAAAAAGGCGGCGACCGTACCGCCGCCGATCCCCATCGCTCTCCCCTGATTGCCTGTGACCGCCTCGATGGCCCTCGCCAGTTCAATCACGACCGGGGCCTCCGGAGAGGTAGGCGGTGCGGCGTCCTGGCGGTGAACCGTCTCCACATCGATCTGGAGCCCGGTCTGATCTGCGATGGGTCCCACAATCTTTTTTGCGGCGGAAATAACATGATCAACGCGATATTGCGGAAGGACCCGGCAATCCAGATAAAAGACGTCCCTTCCGGGGATTGTATTGATGTTGGGGACGTTCTCTTCCTTTTTGGTGGGCGCGAAGGTGGACCGCGAGGGGCTGAAAAGGGGGTCTGAAAGATCGAACCGATTATCCAACTCTCCCAGCGCCACAATCATTTTTGCAGCTCCAAAAAGGGAGTTCTTTCCCCTTTGGGGGGTACTGGCATGACACTGATGGCCTGTGACAGTGAATTTGAGCCAGAGCATGGATTTTTCCGCCACCTCGATCATGGTGCCCTCCTCATTGCCGCTGTCAGGCACGACGATGAGATCTTGGGGAGTGAAGAAGTTTTTGTGATGCTTCAGGATATAGCTCAGCCCGTAACGGCTTCCTGTTTCTTCGTCGGCAACAACGATCAGGCCTACCGGCCTTTCCAGTTTCCGGCCTGAATCAAGGATAACCTTGAGGGCCAGATACGAACTGACAAAGCCGTGCTGGTTGTCTTCGACCCCCCTTCCCACAATCCGGTCCCCATCCACGATAACGGTATAGGGGTCGCTGTTCCACAGAGAGAGGTCGCCCGGCGGCACGATATCCGAGTGACTCAGGACCCAGACAACCGGACCTTTCCGCCGGCCTTCCCATTGGGCGATCAGATTGGGACGATACCCGTCACGCGCCCGCTCGTCCGGGGCCTGAATCTCCTGCACCCTATTCGGGTTCAGGGCTTCGAGGAGACCTTTTATATAAGCGGTCTTCTCGTGTTCGCCCGTACCCCCGTTATCCGGGCCCAACGCCACGCGGGCCGTCAGGCCCCGCTGAACGTGTATGATCTCGTCTTTACTGCCGTCGATACGTTGAAAGACGCTTTCCAGATCGGACATGTCGGTTTCTCCTTTTGCCGGTTGAAGCGAAGCATCGATCCCGCGACACGAGGGATTGCTGGTTTCCGGTTACTCCTTGCCGCCCACTCCTTACTGCCTACTCTTTACTGCCTACTGCTTACTGCCTACTCCTTACTGGTTGCTGGCCCCCACGCCTCACGTCTATCCTAATCCAGAGAGTACGGCAATCTTTTGCATCACCATACTGAGGACCGACTCCGGCGGCATGTTCCTGTTCGGATAAATCGGGTCGCCGAAAGAGACTCGGACAGCGGTTGTCGAATGCAGCCTTTTGTAGTGAACGCCTGCGGGAATCAGGGGAAAAGACATCCGTGAGATGATCAACCGCAGCATTCCGGATTTGCCAGGGCCCATCGTGTTCTCATAGTAGGTGCCTTCCGGAAAGATAACGACCCCCTCACCGCCTTTCAGAAACTCCATCATGGCCTTAATGGACCCTCTGCTTTTCATTGGCTGTTCCCGGTTTAGGGGAATGCCCCCGAGGGATTCCAGAAACCAGCCTGCCAACCTGTTGGTAAACAGTTCATGTTTGGCGATGTAATAAAGGGGTCTCGGCGTTGCAAGGGCGATAATAGGGATATCCTGCCAGCGTTGATGCTTGGGGAGCAGGATAAAGGCATCCTCTCGGGGCAGCCGTTCCCGGCCTTCAATCTCAATGCGATAGAACGGGTATAGGGCAATCCTGGCGAACCCCACTACAAAACGGCACATCGGGTCTTTTCTCTGGAGCACCGGGTATCCCCTTCTATAGGATTTGCGATTGCCGATTTGGGATCGGCGATTGATAAGCCCCAAAGGAACAGGGAAACAAGGGCTCAAGACCATTTTCTTGATCTGAACCTTTGAACCTCCGAACCGTACGTTTCATCCGAATGAAGTGTCGCTTCTGTGCCGAATCCACAGAAAATATGGAAAAGGGATTCGCGTGTCAAGTGTATATTCACTTGACACATCTCCGGATATTCTTTTAGATTGACCCCACTATTTTTTCTCAGGTTCTGATAACGGACGATTCCACAAAGACCAACTGATGACGCGAAGAGAATACCTCAATCAACAAAAGGAGAAGGGCCGGCGGCTTATCGGTGTTTTTCCCGCACATTATCCCAGGGAAATCCTCTGGGCCTTCAATGGCATTCCCGCGGAGATCTGGGACCCGCCGCTCGAGGTTTCCGGCGCCAATGCCCATCTTCAGCCCTATATCTGTTCCGTGGTCAAGTTGGGACTGGAGCTGATCCTTCAGGGCAAAGGCGACATATTGGACGCATTTCTGTTCCCCCATACCTGCGACTCTATCCAGAATATGGCATCCATTGTCTATGATTATCTTGGAGTGGATAAGCCCTGCTATTTCTTCTATCACCCGAAGGCCCCGTATCGGCCGTCGTCCCGCCGCTATTATCAGGAACAGCTCAAGTCGCTCGTCTCCCGCATGGAGACAGATCTGGGGCCCATGGACATAACTGAGCTGAGACAACGGGTAATGCAGGGACATGATTTGGCGTCCATTTTGAGAGAGATCTACGACGTGAGGCGCCGAGGGATGCTTTCAGCGTCCAATGCCTCTTTTTACCGCATGATCCGTCAGGGGGAGTATCTCCATCCCGACGATTTCATCCCCCTGTTGGAAGATTTTCTCAAGGCATCCAGGGGTAGTGACCGGAGGGGACCCGGCGTGATCTTGAGCGGTGTTCTCCCCAATCCGCCGGAGATCCTAGACCTTTTAGATGCGCTGGGCGTAAGGGTCGTGGATGACGATCTTTTATGCTGCGGCAGGAGGATTCCGCTGAATTCAAGTGCGTGCCAGGACCCATTTGAAGCGCTTGCAGACAGCTACTTTGCCATGCCCCCCTGCACCACCAAGGACTCGCCGTTGGAGGCGCGGATAGATTACCTCCTGCAAAGGATAGCGGCCGGCGAGGCCAAGGGGGTGATTTTTTATCTGGTAAAATTCTGTGAGCCCGAATGGTTTGATGTACCCCGCATGGCAGAGGCCGTAAAGGAGGCGGGTGCAGCCGTGCTGACAGTGGATGTGGACCTGAACCGGGGATTGAGCGGTCAACTGACCACTCGGATCGAGGCGTTCGCGGAGATGATCGGCTGATAAACCGTGGGGATTGAGAATTGACGATTGACTATTGAAAATCTCCAAATCGCAAATCTGAAACCGGGTATCACGAACTCCGAAATCAATACCCTCAACGAACCCAACAAGCCGGCAATCTCGCGTGCCGCAAGATCTGCGCTTCGCTTCGAGCCATAACCAGTAACCAGTAACCAGTAACCAGCAACCAGAGCCCTTGCATGTCAATTGCCAAGCGTGTCCGCTACCATTTTATGAAGGATGTCGGGGCCCCTGCCCTGATGCGTCTTTCCGCGGCCGGGAAGAAGAAAGGTCCCAAGGGACCCAGGCCCGGTTTTGGTCCCGGCCTGAAATGCGCGGCCCGGCTGAAGGAGATCATGACCCGCCACTACTTTCTCTCCCGCTACGCGGAAGGGGCGAGGCCAGTGGCCTGGGTCACCAGCGGAGCGCCCGTGGAAATCCTGAGACCCTTTGGATTTTACACCATTTATCCC
>JAWOIH010000212.1:0-3348 GCA_046484725.1 Candidatus Desulfacyla sp.
TAAGCCAAAGCCCATGAAAAAGGAGGATCTGGAACTGATGCGGCTCATCGACGAACAATTTCTGAAGACCCCCACATGGGGCAGCCGCTCCATGAGAAATCATCTGCGGAGGCTGGGCTACTGTAGACTTCCGCATTAAATGGAACTGCATTTCCTGATTATTTTGAACCGGAGTATCGTTTTCCGCAATAAATGGATTGGGGTCGTTCTAAATGAGCGACCCCGGAGTGAGATTAGAAAGCGAAGGGTTCGGACTGGGTCTGAGTTGTTAATTTTGAGAAGTGAAGGTTCCGTTCTTTTATTTTTTTTAAGGCAGCGATCATGGCATCTAATATCATCTCCTCCAATTCCCCGGAGATTTGATCCATTTTGGTTTCGTAGAGCACCTCTTCTTCATAGGTATACATAAGATTTCTCCTTAATTTTGCTGGATTAAAAGATTTCCGTGGCAGCGATGCGGACGTGGTCGGCGTTGACCGTCATGGACTTGTTTTTTGCGGCGACGACGATGGCGCCTCTGGCCAGATGGTTGGCTTTTCTGAAGAGGCCTCCGGACCCTTGCTGGATGGCGGTAACGGCTGTTTCATCGAAAATGTTGTGTCTCACCCCTGCGATGGCGAGATGATGGGCAAGGTATTGCTCCATCTGGTCACGGGTGACGCCTTCAAGATGGCTGCGTCCCACGATACGGGATGCGAGGGGAAGGGAGGACCGATACATCAGGTTATCAATCAGGTTGGATTGTCCTGCCAGGACAATGGGAAGGATGGGTTTGGAGTCTTTTTCAAATTGAGCGAGAGTGTGGAGTTCTGCAAATACCTCCAGGCGCAGGAGAGAGGCCTCATCAATGACCAAGAGTATTTTCAGTTTTTTGCCTTGCACCAGATCGACTATCTCTTGGCGGATGCGCCGGAGCATAACGGCCCGTGAAACGCCGCCCATCTCCATGCCCAAAACATGGAGCAACTGTCGGTAAAGCTCCAGTATGGACCCGGTGGATGCGGTGATATACAGGGGACGATACTGGGAGGGATGAAGCATCCCGGTAACATATCGAAGGGCGGTGGATTTTCCGCTGCCGATCTCGCCGGTGACCAGCGACATCGCCCCCAGTCCCAGCGCATATAGAATACGCTCTTCAACCCCTTTAAGCGCAGGGGTCTTAAGGATATTTTCAAGTTCTATATCAGGAGAGAACGGTTCCCGCTCCAGTTCAAAAAAGGTTCGGTAATTCATTGTGTTCACCATACCTTTCCGCCTATAGGCTTATCCGTCTTGGAACTGATTTGAGCCTGATTGTTTTTATCTCGTTTGACCCGGCAGTTGACATTTAAATCGACTGGAGTCAGATACCCGTAACTTTTCTGCTGCCAGCGGATCTCAACGCGTTTGGGGTTGTCCTTATGGTAAAGGAGATCCACCCGCTGTCCAATGAGGTTGACGGGGGCTTCAAAAAGGTGCCCATCCAGGGTGAGGGTCCTGTCTTTAGCTACCCTTCGCCTGGCAATCATGCGAAAATGATCTCTTAGATCCTCAGGAGAGGCCCGAAGGCATTCCATATGGGAAGTGAACCGGTCCAGAGGCGTTTTCCCCGTTCCCGAGTGGACCCTCTGGTGATAGACCTGCCGGACCCACAGGTCGAAGGCCCCGTTGAGTTCGTCCAGGCTCATGTGACCCACTTCAGATAGAAACTGCATGCGAACGGTCCTGAAAAATCGTTCAATCTTTCCTTTCCCCTGGGGCTGATATGGTCTGGCATGAATCAAGGCGATGCCCAGGGATGCCGTGATGTGCTCCAGTTGTTTGGATCGGTAAGCCGATCCATTGTCCACATATAGCTTTCTGGGCAGACCTCTTTTCAACAGGGCTTTTTCAAAGACATCCAGAAACGAGGCAAGGTTTTCGGACAGATAGAATCGAGCGTAGGGAATGAGTCTGGAATGATCATCGATAAAGGCGATCAGGTAGCTTTTCCTTTTCCTATCTCCGACCATGACCATCGGGCCGTGCATTACGTCCGATTGCCAGATATCGTTGGGCAGTTCGGCTTCAAACTTGCGCCGGTCTGGATGTTGACCTTCTGAGGGCTTCATCAGGTTGTGATGATGCAAAAATCGATACACCGTGGTGGGTCTTAAGTCTTTGCCGGATAGATCCCTTTGCTTCATCGTGCGGATCAGGACCGGTACGGTGGCATTTGGCATCTCCTGGCGAAGATGGATCAGGGTCAGTCCGGTCTCTTCGTCTATTGCCCGGCTTTTTCCATTATCGGATCGCCCCTTTGGATACAGCGATTCCAGACGACCACCGCTCTCGGTGTACAATCTGATCCATCGAAGAATGGCGCTACGGCTGACACGACTCTTGTTTGAACACGGGATATCCCATTTTCGGGCACACTTCTCCTTTAAAAGCTGCTTTCTTTCCCTGCGGCTTAATGCCGCGCCACCCACAAACTCATGAATCACGCTGAAACGAAAGATCCCGACCCGTTGTTTTTCATTTTCCTTCATAAAGAACCTCCTTTTTTGAGTTTCCGTCCCCTTTATACGATTTGACTCACTCGCAAAAGAGAACGCTTCGGTAGGTTCTTTAAAAATGGAGTGCGTTTCAGATTAAATAGCCCGGGATACGGGGATGCAGCCCATCTCCATAAGCCTGTCAAATGCCTGGGGCAACTGCATGAGCCATCTGATGTCCAGGTGTGCCAGGGTTTGCCTTTTAAGCGACCTTAACCAGTGCCGGCATCGGGGGCAGCTACACCCCATAGGCCATCTACCGGTTTCCAGACGGCGCTCAATATGAAAACGGATCGTTTCTGTAGTTGCCTGAAATCGTCTGAGATATCCTCTGGGTTTGAGTTTCATGACACATCCACAGGCAGGACATCGATACCGGCGGAGCATCAACACCTCGGCACACCCATCAAAAAATGCCCCTACAAAACCATGACCCCACAGGCGACATCCCTTGCAGCGCAGACAGACCTCAGGTCGTATCCATGGATAATTGCGCCCCTGTTTCTCTATTTCCTTGAGATTTGCTGTAACGGGTAGTATCATTGGTCCATCCTTTTGGGACATATCGTCCCTGTTTTGATTCGGGGAGTGAGTTCTCGCTAAACTCACTCCCCTTCCAAACAAAAATGGCCTCCCAAAAAAGAGACCATTTAATTCGACATACCAACCCGTTTGTCAATATAGTTCGAAAATCTATCCTTCCTTCATAATCCCTTAATGCGGGTCCCTACACCGTGTCTATATAGGGCAGGCAGAGGATGTAGGGAAACGCGTTTGGATGCATAATAATGGCCATGTGAAGTCGACATCGAAAGATGTCCCTTGGCGA
>JAWOIH010000347.1:0-4629 GCA_046484725.1 Candidatus Desulfacyla sp.
CTTCACCACATCGTCACTCATGGACGGCTCCCAGCAAATCCTTCTCTTCTTGATCCTACCCATGCTTTTCACCTCCCTTTTCTGTTCTCTGTATAGACTCCCTCCGCCGTCAACAGGCGCGGAGACGTCTTGCCCGTTTTGAACCAGCCTCTTGAACCGAACGCCCATGCCTGCGGGATTGGCCCATGCAACTCGGCCGACCAGGGAAAGGTGCCTCCGCATCGACGGATGCACAAAGTGCATGAGGATTTCCCGGTCCAGGAGCACTCCGGCGGACGTTGCGATGAACACCCCTCCTGAACTGATGTTGAGGATAAAGTCCCTCCATTCTTTTTGGTCCATCACAAATGAGACGGGAATGAGGGACGTTTTTCGAGGATGGCGTCTCCTGTCATCCGCCATGCGGGTTTTTCCCGGGAAAGGCTTCCCAATGGCCTCGAATAGCGAACCGGGACGTCCGAGTTCTTTCATGGTTGCAGCCTGCAAAGGTTCCTTTCCGCGCCGAAGTATGTAGACGGGGCTGTTACCTTGCTTTTTGAGGGGACGTCTTCCTTATCAAGAGCGTCACCCCTGCGTCTTTTTCCGTGTCAAAATAGGTAAATCCACTCCCGTCCGATCTCCTTCCACTGCTCAGGACCTTTAAACCCTTTTTCCTGAGCCCCTCTTCCTCTTTTTCAATATCGTCCACCTCAAAGCCCAGGTGTTGCACGCCCTCGCCTGATCTTTCCAGGAAATCCCTGTAAATACTTTTACCCGGGCCGGGTTGGCACAGTTGGAGCACCACCGGGCCTATGTTGGCCTCTTTCATGATCAGCCTGTAAAAGGCATCCTCATCTTCGACCTTGAGATTTTCATACTCCTGAAGGGGAGGATAAGGCTTAAAAGGCCCGATGCCTATCGATTCAAAGTACTTCACCGCTTTTTCCATATCCTTCACCACGATCATCACGTGGTGGAGCGTTGAAAACGGAGCATGCGCCGCTTCTTTTTGGCTCTCCATGAGTTACGCCTCCTCTCTTCTAAGCTCGATTAAAAGCGTTGACACACCATGCAGACTCCGGCAGAGGCCATGGACCTCCCGCAAACGCCGCGCCATTGAAATTTCATTCCTGTTTTTGAGTGTTAGACTATTTCATCCTCAAAAACAAGCTTACCGGTTTTAAATCGTTCAAAACCAAAACATGACAGATCAATTGACTGATATTCCCCGAATTGTAGCAGCTCTGACATGCACTTGCCGACTGCGGGTGACTGCATCAGCCCGTGGCCACTGAACCCGACTGCACCGTAAAATCCCTGGATATCCCCTAACCGTCCGATAATCGCATTCTGATCTATTCGATTCAGGGCATAGAGGCCGGCCCAACCCCGTGTTAATTTGCCGGTATCCAACACAGGAATTCTTTTAGCCATGGCCGGCCAAACATGGTGCGTGAAGAAATCTCGATCCCAGTTGAAGTTAAACCCGGGGGTCTCGGGGATATTCTTACCCACCAGGATCATTTTTCCGGTTTCATGACGGAACCACAGCTCTCTGTCGGTATCAAAGACAAAGGGTAATTCGTAATCGAATTTCTCTTTAGGGTCAAACAAGTATACCATTCTTCTTGTCGGATCTATGGGCAAATCGATTCCAGCCATTTTCCCTACGATTGGCGCATGGGGACCCGCGGCGTTGACAATGATATTGCATCTTATAGTGCTGCCCTTGTTGGTGGTAACGCTTTCAACTTTGCCGTTTCTTGTTTCAATCTTTGTCACCTCTTCATACAGGTACTCGGCACCCAAATTCTTGGCTTTCTTTATGTACCCCTGCATAACCCCGTAGGGATCAAGGGTTCCGTCTCGAGAGCCGAATGAAGCTCCCACGACATCTCCAGTATTTATGTGAGGGACCATTTCCTTTATCTCGTCGCCTGAAAGCAAGGATACCCGTACTCCGAGGTTTTTCTGACGCTTGTAATTCCTTTTAACCGCAGGCCAATTTCTCTCATTGGCGAGAATGAGATATCCACGCTGAATAAACTCTGCATGGGCTCTATCCCCATCAACTTGCATGATTTCATCGAAATTCTCATAGATATTTAAACTATACTGGGCAATTTTGATGTTTTCCGGACGGCTGAACTGCTCCCGCACCCCGCCGGCACAGAGCGTGGTGGATGCGAACTCGTAGGTTGGATCTTTTTCGATCACTAAAACCGATGCGTCAATACCGTCGTTCACGAGATTGTAAGCAATCGATGATCCAATGACCCCGCCGCCGATTACCACTAGATCGAATACTTTCTTCTTCATGCTTATCGTCCCCTCGTTCTTGCCTTCAGCCTCAGATGGCGTGAAAAAAAGCGGATATTCGCGCCGACATTTCATTCGCCTATCGCAATAGCAAAGTCAGGACACATCAATTCACACAACCCGCATCCTTTGCAACGAGTCATGTCACCTTCAGCGGGGAGAATAAAACCTTTAGCATTTATTCCTTGCGATGTTTCAAGGGCCTTTTCAGGACATATATCCACACATATCAGACACCCTTTGCAATATCTTTCATCAATCCATAGCCTATTCATGAAGTCTGCAATCCTCCTTCCGCACTGCTTTTACCATGGTTTCATAGGAATCATTCCATTCGGGCATTTCTATATCAAGGAATTCCCCGATGGGGATCTTCCCCTCCCTTGATTGGCATTGATTTCCGATGGGAATGGTATTTTCCTTAAGTATTTTCAACATAGCCACCGGGGACATTTTTTTATGAACCGGGCATTGGGACAATATTTCAATAAAAGCAGTACCCTTCTTCCTTATCCCTTTCATTATGGATCTTACGACCTGCCGCGGGTGCGCGGTGGTCCATCGTGCCACGTATGGCGCCCCGGCCGTTTCTGAGAGTTTGCATAGATCAAAGGGTTTTTCCGGATTCCCATAGGGTGTTGTGGTGGTGAGGGCGCCTTTTTCGGTAGTGGGAGCGAGTTGCCCTCCCGTCATTCCATAAAGGCCATTATTGATACACAAGATCGTCACATTGATGTTTCGACGACAGGCATGAATAAAATGGTTCCCGCCAATGGCAGCCAGGTCGCCGTCCCCTGTGAAGACGATTACTCTGAAGTCCGGATTTGCAAGCAGCGCTCCCGTGGCCACCGCCAGCGCTCTCCCATGAATTGTCCACGCTGAATCAAAATTCAGATAGTGACTCGTGATCCTGCTGGAGCACCCCACACCCGATATAAACAAGAAGTCCTCTTTTCTGATCTCATTCCTGGCAATAAATCCGTCAACGGCCTGCAAGGTGTAGTTCAACACCTGGCCTCCTCCGCAGCCGGGGCACAGGATAGTCGGCAGCCTGGATCCCATGAGGCCTTCAGCCTTGAGGTACTTGAGCATCGGGTGTTTCTTCATCAGCGCTCCTTGTATACTTCTGATAAGATGTAATCAGGTGAATGAAGTATTCCGATACTGGGTATGGCTATGATTTTCTTGCACCGATCCCTGAGGGCTTCTGTGATAGGATGCTTCATCATGCCCAGATTCATCTCCGGGACAAAAACCGTATCCACATCGATAACAATATCCCTTAGCTGTTTTTCGGGAAAGGGCCATAGCCGCCTTAACCTGATGTAGCCTATCTTGAGGCCCCGCGACTCACGGGCTTCGGCAACCGCCTCCATTGCGGTTCTCGACACAACCCCGTAACAGACCATGAGATGATCGCAATCCTCTATGAACTTTGTTTCCAGGCAACCGATGCTATTTGCATCTACCTCTATTTTCTTTTGAAGCCTTTCGATGCAATGGCGGTTTATTTCAGGGGTATACCTGGTGACGTTTCCGTCCTCGAGATGAACCAACCCGACAAAGTTCACGTTATAGCCTTCACCCCAGTTTGCCATGGGCGCGACGACATCGTGACCCCAGGGGCAATACGCTTCAGGTGAAATGCCAAGATCCTGGGGTTTCTTACGGTTTATGATCTCTATTGTTTCCAAGGGCGGGATCACCACCGACTCACGCATGTGCGCCACGGTCTCCTCGGCCATAACCAATACGGGTGTTCTCCATTGCTCTGAAAGATTAAAGGCTTCAATGGTCACCTCAAACATCTCCTGTACGGACGAGGGAGCGAGCGCTATGATCGGTCCCTCCCCATGGTGCCCCCATCTTGCCTGCATAACGTCTTCCTGGCTTGCCGTGATATACCCTTGCCCTGGACCCGGCCGCTGAATATCGATGATAACCATGGGCGTCTCAGAGATAATTGCAATGGAGATCGCTTCTTGCATGAGGGAGAACCCCGGGCTTGAGGTCACCGTTAAGGCCTTTGCACCCCCCCAGGAGGCCCCAATGAGAACACACGCCGATCCGATCTCGTCCTCCATTTGGATGAATCGACCGCCGACCTCGGGAAACCTCCTCGACGCCGCTTCCATGGCCTCTGTTGCCGGGGTTATTGGATAACCCGCATAGACGCGGCATCCTGCGACCAGGGCCCCTTCAATACAGGCCTCATTGCCTTGCAGATAATGCCTTCCCGGTTTCAGTAAACACGGCGCCCTAGATGCCTTATTCACGCCCTTTGCCCTTTTTTTCTTTATCATAACTCATCCCACGTTTGAAGGCTTCCTT
>JAWOIH010000377.1:0-16121 GCA_046484725.1 Candidatus Desulfacyla sp.
ACCCCTTTGATGGATATCGGGGAGGCCCTCGGAGGGATTCTCGGCAAGATGGCCGTGGAGGCACTGGGGATCAAACCGGAAGCGGCTGAAGGGTACGGCAAGGGTGCCATTGTGGGCGAGAACGGCGAGCGGGAACACGCAGGGGCCATCCTTCACCCCAAACTGGGGAAACCCTTTCGTGACGCACTGGGCGGGGGCAAGGCCCTCATTCCGTCAGCCAAAAAGATCGGCGGCATGGGCACGGAAATCGATGTGCCCACCCACTACAAGGACGCGGCCTTTGTTCGGAGCCACTTCGATGCCATGGCAATCCGAATCGACGATGCCCCTAAAGCGGATGAGATCGTCGTCGCCCTTGTGGTGACCGATTGCGGCAGGCCCCATCCCAGAATCGGGGGCTTGAAGATGGAAGAGGCAAAGAAGGAAGACGGACTCAAGTAGTCAGTCCCTGAACCCGTTGAGGCGTGAATTCCGGTGCGGGAAGCCAGAGGCCCCCCACACCGGAATCCCGTGACCCACCCTCCATCATACGATTATCGACCCGCCAAGACCGTGTACCAGGTCATATCATGGTCCCACTCACGAACCGGATCAAACCCAAATTCCTTCAATCTGACAATAATGTCCCGGTACTGGCTCCGCATCAGGCCTGAGATGATTAGCCTCGCACTTCTATGGAATGCCTTCTGCTCCAGGAGCTGTTTGATCACCTCATAATGGATGTTGGCGACGATCAGGTCCGCCGGGTCGTCTGCCACATCCTCCGCCCTCGCTTCCATCACACGGATAACCCCCAAAAGGCCATTCAACTCCACGTTCCGGGCTGCGGTCTTGACGCAGAGGGGATTCAAATCGACGGCCAATACCTTTCGAGCCCCCAGCCGGGCGGCTGCCAGGGCCAGGATGCCCGTGCCGGTCCCCAGATCGAGCACCCGCCCTAAAGGAGTCTCTCCGGCTACGAGGGAGAGGGCCTTTAAACAGGCCTGTGTGGTGGGGTGATGACAGTTGCCGAAAACCACCCCCGGGTCCAGGAGGATCGTCATGAGACCTTGCTGCGGATCCGTTTCCAGCCATGGCGGCACAATCAGAAACGGGTCGATCGTGAGGGGATCGAGACCCCCGCCCTGCCACTCTTCATAGGGGAAATGAAACTCATCATCCAATTCCAGAACCGGCCGGGCGGCCAACAGCCGGGTGATCCGGCTGCGAGAAGGTTTGGAAAAAAAGAGAAAGGAACTCCCCTCTTCCACCCAGTTTCCAAGAAAACCGCTGCCGAGGAGGGCCTCATCGTTGTCCCTCAATACCCCTTTGACCAGATAGATATACAAGTCCTTGCAGGGAGGGGGATATGGCTTGGGCTGAGTCAATGTCATGGCTACTGCTCTTGCAGTTCAGATGGCGCCTTTCGAATCACATATCATTTCAGCCCCCTCCGGTAAAGCAATCTCCGGGAGGCTGCCTGCCGTCGACAACTGTCCGAATATCCAATCGATCCTGACGGACCGTTAGGGTTACGGCCCCTGACAGGGCAATGCGGAAGACGTCGCAGCCGATGCTTCGAAGTCTTTTGAGCACGCTGGCATGGGGAAAATTCCGGACCGTCCTTTCCCCTGAAGAGATGACGCAGAGACGGGGGTTCACCAGCTCCAGGAATTTTTTGGAGCTGGACGTCTTGCTCCCGTGGTGGGGCGACAGGAGGATATCGCTCTGGATCATCGGACCTGCACGGGCGATCAAGGCCTCCTCGCCGGCCTTTTCCAGGTCACCGGGAAAAAGGAAGGATGTGTCGCCGTAGGTAAGTTTGAGGACCAGGGAATTGTTGTTGAGCTGCTTGCTGTCTTCGTTGACCCGCACAACACGGCTATCCGAATCGGGATGGAGGACCTGAACCCGCACGCCGTTTATCTGAATCTCGCCCCTCACGTCAGCGGGGAGCATCTTCCGGATTTTCCGAGCATCGACAATCGCCATGAGTTCCTTATAACTTGGGGTTTCCACCGGGTCTCCGTTATGCCAGAACTCCTTTGGGTGAAACCATCTGGCAATAAAACGGAGACCGTTCATATGGTCTGCCTGGGGATGGCTCAGGACCAGGTAATCGATCCGCAGGATCTTTGAATGCCAGAGATAGGGGGCCACGACCATCTCCCCCACGTCAAAGCTCCCGCTGGCAAATCCCCCCCCGTCTATCAGCATCTTCTTCCCGCCGGGGAACGAGACAAGGGCCGCATTCCCCTTTCCCACGTCCAGAAACGTCACCTGGAGGTCCCTGTTGAACCGGACCGTATAGACCCAGTAGGAGACATCCATCAGGATGAGAACAACAACGACCGCAAGCCCTGTCTTTGCCCATCTGAGGCGTCTGGAAAAGAAGACGAAAAAAATGAGGAGGTAAAAGAGGACGATCTCAAAGAGATTGGGCGTGACCATCCAGACGCTTGACCAGGGAAGGTCGGCCCAGAACTCTGTGATGGTCATCAATATGTCGAGGCCCCATGAGGCAATCTGGAGAAAGAGCCCGGCAGTTCCTTCTGAAAAGGGAACGGCTGCCGCGGAGAGGAGCCCCAGGGGTATAACCCAAATCCCCAGTATCGGCACAGCGGTGAGGTTGGCCATTATGGAAACCAGTGGAATTCGGTGAAAATAGTAGCAGGTGACAGGGAGAAGAAAAAAGGTAGCGGCGACGCTCACTGCAGCGAGACCTAAAAAGTACTCGGTCAGCCGGTTGCGTGCCGGTTTGCTTTCAGGGGGCATGCTTTCCGACCGGTGAAAAAGGTTCACGATGGCCGGGGCCAGCCATAGGATGCCGATCACTGCCATGAAGGAGAGCTGAAAGGAAATGCTGAAAAGGGCATTCGGATCGAGAAGGAGGACAATAAGCCCGGCCAGGCTCAGGGTGGACCAAACTTCCCTCTCACGCCCCACCAGGATGGACGCCAAAAAGGCAAGGACCATAATCATGGCCCTCTGGCTCGATACCTGAAAACCTGCAAGAAGGGTGTAAAGCACCACAGGGAGCCATGTCAACAGGGCGGCAAGCTTCCGCACGTCGAGGGTCAAGGACAGCCGGTACGATCGGTAGAGGATCCACTTGAAGAGGAAAAAGCTGATGCCGGCCACCAGACCGATGTGGAGCCCGGATACTGCCAGGACATGACCCAGACCGGTCTGGTTAAAGGGGTGTCTCAGGGCGGGCGTTATCCCCTGTCTCTCACCCAGAATCAGGGCGCGGAAGAGTGCATTGCTTCGCGCATTCAGGCGCTCCTGGAAAAATTCCCTGACCGGTCGCTGGAGCCCTTCCACCAGACCTCGAAAAAAAGGGAGACGTCCGGGTCCCATTTGCACGATCTTTGTTCCATCGGAAACATTGGCGCCGCAGGTGAGCCCCTTCAGTTTCATGGCCCTTTCGTAGTCGTAATTCCCCGGGTTGTTGAAATTCCTGAAAAGGCGGATACTTGCCGGGAAACGGATTCGGTCGCCCGGGTATAGCTCGGGGAGGTTCCGATAAACGGTGACGGAAATATTCTCGTCGAGGAGAATGGCTTTTTCGGAAAAATAGTGGCCTTCGGCACGGAGTGTAAATCGTCCCATCCCCTCATCGACAACCTTGACCGGATCGAAAACCGTCCCCTCGATCACCGTCTTTCCATTCCGGCTCGCCAAAGGGATCAGCCCGGATGGGGAGGGGTTCCCCCGGCTCAACAGGGCGCCGACAAAAAAGAAAATGAAAAGGAGGCAATAACCCCTCAGGCGGGGAGGAGAAAAAAGGAGCGCAACGAGCAACAAGGCGATGAGAAAAAAGAGGCCGACGATGAGAACGTGACTGTGCAAGGGGATTTCATGGGCCGCCAGAATGCCCCCGGCAAACGATATGGCCATCGGTATAAGGGGGCGGTGAAACAGGCTACTCGCTTTCGCGCCATATGGCGGCCCCCAGTCCTCTGAATTTTTCTTCAATGGCCTCGTATCCCCTGTCCAAATGATAAATCCGGTGCACCTCGGTCCTGCCCCCTTCGGCGACCAGTCCGGCCAGGACGAGGGACGCACTGGCCCTGAGGTCGGTTGCCATGACAGGGGCGGAAAGGAGCCGCTCTTTTCCCTTGACCAGGGCCTGGCTCCCGTTAATTTCAATATCCGCACCCATGCGTCGCAGTTCGCTGACGTGAATGAATCGGTTCTCAAATATGGTTTCGCGGATCATGCTCCAACCCTCCGCAACGGCCATGAGGGTCATGAACTGGGCCTGGAGATCCGTAGGGAAACCGGGATAGGGCATGGTCTTGACATCAACGCTCTGGATGCGGTCAGGCCCCTGTATGCTCATGCTCCGGTCCCCTGTGTCGATGACCGCGCCGGCCAGTCTCAGCTTTTCAACAAGGGAGGTCAGATGCCCGGGCAGGCAGGCATCGATGGTGATGTTTCCCCGGGTAAGCGCCGCTCCGATCATAAAGGTCCCTGCCTCGATCCTGTCGGGTATGATCTCGTGTTGGCAGGGCCTCAGACCATCCACCCCCTGGATCACAATAGTGTCGGTTCCGTCCCCTTCGATGTCCGCACCCATGGAACGGAGCATATCGGCCAGGTCCCGGACCTCAGGCTCATTGGCCGCATTTTTGAGGACGGTCCGACCCCGGGCAGTGACCGCAGCCATCATGATATTCTCGGTACCCGTCACTGTCGGGATGTCAAAAAAGATATTCGCCCCGTTCAATCGGTCTGACCGGGCATTGACGTAGCCATGCTCCAGGTAGATATCGGCCCCCATGGCCACGAGGGCCTTCAGGTGCAGATTGATCGGCCTTGCCCCGATGGCGCATCCTCCAGGCAGGGAGATCCTGGCCCTGCCGCAGCGGGCCAGGAGAGGGCCCAGCAGGAGGATGGAGGCCCGCATGGTCTTGACCAGTTCATAGGGGGCCTCATAGCCTGTCAGGTTGTCTGAATTCACATCAAGAGCGCCCCCATCTTCACTGAAAGCCGCACCCAGGTCTGTCATAATGCCCCTGAGGGTCCGAATGTCCCTCAGTTGGGGGATCCGTTTCAGGCGATGCCGGCCGCCGGTCAGAAGACAGGCAGCCATGACGGGAAGGGCCGCATTCTTAGCCCCGCTGATGCTGACAGCCCCTTTCAAAGGCCTGCCCCCTTCAATAACGATCTTGTCCATAGCGAAGACTTTCAGATTAAGAAACTGAGGAATTAAAGAATTGAGGAATTAATAGAAGCGATATTCACTTAAATCCTCGTTCTACTCACTTTAGATCACTTTAGACACTTCTTTTATGGTTTAAACCTTATGAACTGTTTGGGTTCGAAGGGACCTCCGGAAACGGGCTCAGCCAGAGAATGGGTTTCCATGACCGAGTTGACCTTGAGCATTCCGATTTTTTCTCCAAAAAGAAAAATGGTTCGTCCACTCCCGGAAGGGATCGATTTCCCTGGGGCAAACACCTCAAAGAGTTTTCCCGGTTCAAGCCCCACTTCCTTTCCCGCATTGATCATGATGGTGTCGTTCTCCACCGCCAGGATGCTTCCTGTCCAGGGTTGCCGGCGCAGCTCTCTGACCACTATCTCGGCTACCTTTTTGATCATTTCGGGGTATGATTCCGTTGACACCTCATCAATGAAGGCCTTTTCGTCCATATCCTCTGCTTCATCCAGGTTTACAGGAAACTCCTCTAATTCCAGATGGGTCAACAGGAGGGTCTTGCTTGCGGTGTCGATGATGTTGACGGCCATGGAAATCCCATATAATTTCCGCCACTTGTCAAAGGGCCATATACCGGTTTTCCGGATGCTGATTTCTACCGGGTTCAACACCCCAAGGATAAGATCGTTCATCCCCAAGCTCTGGGCAAAATCCACAAGACTTGAATGGGTGACCACCCCGAACTGGGGGGATTCCATGGCCAGGGATGAAAACATGCCGTCAGGGGGTTCACTGATCAGGAGATGGGGGGATGCCTCCAAGAGATTGTAGAACTGCCTGCTGTACTGGTCCGTTATTTGGGCCCCAAGACCTGCCTGGTCCACAAGGGGGAAAACCATGACACGCGGTTTGAGATTGGGTTGCTCCGGCAGGATCTTGTTTGCCCAGGATTCCGGCAGTACCTTGCGTGTCAGGGATGATGTGGTACTGCAGCCCGAAACAGCAACAAAAAGGGGCACAAGGATCAACAAAAGCAGTTGTGAAAACCGTCTGATTCGCACGTAATCCCTCCTAAAAAACGACATCAAAAGAGTCAAACTCGCCCTGCCAGGTCTCTTGCTTCTTGCGGATGCCGCTCACTCTGGCGGCAGGGGGACCTTTTCGGCACCAGGAAACGAGCCTGTTGACCTCATGTTCAGGCCCTTCGATCAAGGCCTCCACAGTCCCGTCAGACCGGTTTTTCACCCATCCGGTCAGCTTTAGCGCGACCGCCTCCCTCCGCGTAGACTCTCTGAACCATACGCCCTGGACACGGCCCTCAATGACGAGGTGCATCCTGATGTTATCCAATATCATATCTCCTGACACTCTATGCGGGCCAAGGGCGATACAGCGCCAAACAGTCATGGACAAGGGATCGTCACGCCCGCGAATGAAAATGATGTCAGTCGCTGGGTCGCTGATTCTGCCTGGGTTTCCTTTTCCAACCCTGAACCGTGAACGCTGAACTTCGGAACCAATTCTCATGGCAAAATCATCACCCTGAGATCTCCTTGGCAACTGGCTCTTTTGTGGCAGATTCCTCCAATAACAAAAGAAAATTGGTTTCATGGTGCAGTCGCAGATTTCACAAGCGCGGATTCCTTAATCCGTCAATCCCTTAATGCCACAAATCCTCAATTCTCCAATTCCTCGTCAGGCATTCAGCAATGCCAGGAATGCGCCTTCGTCCAGGGTCGGGATTCCCAGATCCTGGGCATTTTTGAGCTTGGAACCGGGTGAATCGCCGACCACCAGGTAGTCAACGCCTCGCCCCACAGAGGAGGCGAGCCTTCCGCCCTGCCCCGAGATGATTTCTTTGGCCTCTGAACGCTTCAGCGAGGAGAGGGTACCGGTGATGACAAAGGTCTTGCCTGCAACCGGTGAGACCGGTGGCAGGGAGGGGGCCTCCAGTTCAATCCCGGCCTGTAGAAGCCTGTTGACCCGCTCTCTGTTGCGAGGGTCATCAAAATAGGTGATAACGCTTTCGGCAATCTGGGGACCTATTCCGTCGATGGCCAGGAGTTTTTCCTCTGTTGCATCTAAGAGCGGTTCGATATCTCCAAAATGCCCGGCTAATGTGGCGGCAATGTACTCCCCCACATGCCGAATGCCGAGGGCGTAAATAAACCTGGCCAGAGGAGTCTTTTTGCTTTTCTCAATGCCGGCGAGGAGGTTGCCTGCTGATTTTTCCTTTACCTTGTCCAACTTGAGCAGATCGTCGAGGGTGAGGGCGTACAGGTCGGCTTCCTCACGGATCAGGTCCTTTTCGATCAACTGAATCAGTGTCTTTTCCCCAAGTCCGTCAATATTCATGGCGCCCTTGGAAACAAAATGCCTGAAAGATCCCCTTACCTGAGCCGGGCAGTTCGGGTTGGGGCATCGCAGGACCACCTCCCCCGCCTTTCTCACGACATCCGAACCGCAGACCGGGCAGTGCGAGGGCATCAAGAATTTTTTTTCACGGCCGGTCCGCATGGATGGGATCGACTTGACCACCTCGGGTATGACGTCTCCTGCACGCTGGACGATAACCCTGTCCCCCTCCCGGATATCTTTTTTTTCAATCTCCTCCTGGTTATGGAGCGTCGCGCGCCTGACAAGGACGCCGGCCACTTCAACCGGCTCCAGGTGGGCGACCGGCGTCAAGGCGCCGGTGCGGCCCACCTGAACATCTATCTTGATGAGGGTTGTGGTCTCCTGGCTTGCCTTGAACTTATAGGCCATGGACCATCTCGGGCTCCTCGATTTCTGCCCTAAACGGACCTGCAGGTCCAACCGGTTCACCTTGATCACCGCACCGTCGATTTCATAGGGGAACCGGGGCCGGATTTCCTCCAAATGACGACAATAGTCGATGACCTCCGATGGGGCGTCACATATGCGGATGTATGGCCGGTTGACCCGAAGGCCCCATTCCTGAAGCTGAAGCATGCGCTCATACTGGGTTTCGCACGGGAGATTGTCCATGGTCCCAAAGCCGTAACAGAACATGCTGAGGGGCCTTTTGGCCGTCACCCTGGGGTCAAGCTGCCTCAGAGAACCGGCTGCCGCATTTCTCGGGTTGGCAAAGGGCGGAAGCCCCTTGTCAACCCGCTCCCGGTTCAGGTCTTTAAAAGGCTCCAGTTCCATGTAGACCTCGCCTCTTACTTCCAGGAGGTCAGGGAGAGGCGGTCCATTCTTCTTTCTTGTCAGCGTCAAGGGGATGTCCATAATGGTCTTAATATTAGGGGTGACGTTCTCCCCCACAAAACCGTCTCCCCGAGTCGAGGCCACCTTGAGGGCCCCCTTTTCATATACCAGTTCCACCGCCAGGCCATCGATCTTGGGCTCCACCGTATACTGGATGGGGGAGTCGTCCCCCAAGAACCGTTTGACCCGCGCGTCAAAATCCCTAATTTCCTGGTCACTGAAGGTGTTTTCCAAGCTCAGCATAGGGGTCCGGTGTCTTATCTCGGAAAAGGTCTCAAGGGGTTCCGCCCCCACCTTCTGTGTGGGTGAATCAAGGGTTGCCTGTTCAGGATGCTGTTGTTCCAGATCGAAGAGGCGTCTGAAGAGCCTGTCATACTCGGCATCGGATATCTCGGGGTCGTCCAGAACATAGTAGCGGCGGTTATGGTACCGAATCGTCTCCCGAAGGGCTTCGATTTCTTTTTCCACGCTGGTCATTGTCATCATCCTGTCAACATGCCGTTTCATTCCGAAGGATTGCAGCCCGCCAAGGTCTGGGAAAGATCTAACAGCAGATCGCCCGCCAGCCGTGTGCTCTCTTTTAGCCGTGGATCGGAGAAGCCCGGCTTCCATTTCAGATCAGACAGTTCATCTGAAACCACGAGGAGGGCTGTCAGGGCCGATGAACGATAGGCCGCCACGGTCAGAAGGGCCGACATCTCCATATCCACGGCCAGAACTCCCAATTTCTGAAAACGTCTTACCTTTTCCGGGGTCTCGCGGTAGATGGCGTCCGTGGTCCAGATGTCCCCCTCTATGGATTCCCGGCTGCTGTGGGCGATGGCGCCTGCCAATATGCTATTGAGCCCTGGATCAGCCCTGGGGGTCTCCCCGGCTGATGGATAATGTTTCGAGGTCCCCTCCTCGGAGATGGCCCGGGCCGGAATCACCAGACCGCCGATATTCAGATCAGGCTGCAATGACCCGCACCACCCCAGTACCCAGATCCTCCTGGCCCCCAAAACAATCAGTTTTTCTAATCCCATGACCGCATGGGGGGCGCCAATAAATGGGCCTGCCAGGGCGATGGGGGACGCAGCAGTCGGACCTTCAACCCGGTAAAGGCTGTAGAGGGGAGTGTCACTGAACGGAATTTCCACCGCCCCGGACTCCCGGACAAGCCGTTTGAGTTCATGAGGAAGCATTACCATTAGCGCAACCGGGCCCAGATGGGGATCCCTTTTCCCCCTTACCGGATGAATAATCCCCCGACGGGTTATTTCCGTTTGCATGGATGGTGAATCGCCCTTTCCCCCAGGAGATGAGCACATGCCGCACACGCGGACGTGACGCTTGAATATTAGAGGGTATCCTTCCCATTGGCAACCCTTAAATGAAGGATCGCTGCAGATACTGATTGGTGGATGCTGGATGCCGGATACTTGATCCTGGATGATTGCATGCGGAAATACCGGAATGCAGAGATGCTGAGATAGTGGCTTGTCGGGTCTCTGACCTCCGACCTCAGACCCCTGGCCCCTTATTGCGAATTCCTCAATGGAGCCGGCCGGTTCGGGACCCGTGGCGTAATTGAGACCGAAGCCGGTGAAACGGCGTCGCTTATGGGGCATGCGAACATTTTAGTGGCAAAATCATTAAAATGTGTTAATAGTTATAATCAGTTCGCCGCGAGTTTCATCATGTCGATGATTTTTGTTGACATAAATAAACGAATTGACATAAACTAAACGATTACAAAATTAAGACCGAAATCCCATGTTTGATAGCTTATCAGAAAAACTGAATCGCACCTTCAAGAAGTTGACGGGACGGGGAAGGCTGACAGAGACAAACGTCCAGGAGGCCTTGAAAGAGGTGCGTTTAGCCCTTTTGGAAGCGGATGTCAACTACAAGGTTGTCAAGAACCTGATTTCGGACATCCTGGAGCGTGCGGTCGGACAGGATGTGCTTGAAAGTTTAACGCCTGGCCAGCAGATTGTGAAGATTGTCAATGAAGAGCTGACCCGGTTGATGGGCGAGACCCGGATGGGGCTCGAACTGGTAGGACGGCCCCCCCATGTGCTGATGTTGGTAGGCCTCCAAGGATCGGGCAAAACGACAACGGCCGCCAAGCTGGCCCGGCATTTACGGAAACAGGGGAGACATCCCTACCTGGTCCCTGCAGATGTCTACAGACCGGCCGCTGTGGATCAGCTCAAGAAATTGGGTTTGCAGATCGATGTCCCGGTCTACCCCACTGAACCAGGTCAAAGCCCTGAAAAGATATGCATCGATGCACTGGCCGGTGCCGGGAGGGAAGGGGCCGATGTCCTGATTATCGATACGGCCGGCCGCCTCCATATCGATCAGACCCTGATGGCTGAGCTGGAGACGATCAAGGCCAACATGCATCCGGCCGAGATCCTTCTGGTCGCTGATGCCATGACCGGACAGGACGCGGTCACCGTGGCAAAGGATTTTAATGAGCGGCTGGATATCTCCGGTGTGATCCTCTCGAAAATGGAAGGAGATGCAAGAGGCGGCGCCGCCCTTTCCATCAAGGCGATTACCGGCAAACCGATCAAATTCGTGGGTGTGGGGGAGAAGGTCAATGCATTAGAACCGTTTCATCCGGACAGGATGGCCTCACAGATCCTGGGCATGGGAGACATCCTTTCTCTCATCGAGAAGGCCCAGGATGAATTCGATGAAAAAGAGGCCAAGAAGTTAGAAAGAAAGCTCAAACGAAGCGAATTTGATCTTGAGGATTTCCGGTCCCAGTTGAAGCAGATGAAAAAGCTCGGCTCGCTCGATGAGATCCTGGGGATGATACCGGGAATGGGCAAATTGAAGAAACTCGGAAATCTCAAGCCGGATGAAAAGGAGCTGGGCAGGGTGGAGGCGATTATCAACTCCATGACCCCGGAGGAACGGCGAAGGCATAAAATTATTAACGGAAGCAGAAGACGAAGAATCGCCAGGGGGAGTGGGACGACCGTCCAGGACGTGAATCGTCTATTGAAAAACTTTGTACAAACAAAGAAGATGATGGAACGCTTCACCAAAAAGGGTGGATTGGAAATCCCATCTTTTTTTGGCTGAAGATTGGGCATATAACCAGGTCCCGGCCTTGATTTAGCCGGGACCCCAGCGAAAGCGAGGGGGTGATAAGAGCAAATGGCAGTCAGAATTCGAATGACACGGATGGGTGCGAAAAAGAAGCCGTTTTACCGTCTGGTGGCGGCCGACTCACAAGCGCGTCGGGATGGAAGATTTTTGGAGATCTTGGGATATTATGATCCCACGAAAGATCCTGCGGTGGTGAAGATTCACCAGGAGAAGGTAAGTTACTGGCTTGAAAAAGGTGCGCGCGTCTCGGAATCGGCCAAGGCCCTCCTGAAGAAGGAAGGAATGATGCAATCCCATTCAGCGTTGAATTGATGTGACGTTTCTGTCTGATCAGATGGGAGGTGGATCGAGATGAAAGATTTGATTTCATACATTGCGAAAGCGCTCGTGGATAAACCAGAGGAAGTGGCCGTAACGGAAATTGAGGGAGAACAGACGTCCGTCATCGAGCTGAAAGTAGCCAAGGAAGATCTCGGAAAAGTCATCGGCAAGCAGGGTCGTACGGCGCGAGCCATGCGGACGATTCTCAGCGCAGCCTCCACAAAGATTAAGAAACGATCCGTTTTGGAGATTATAGAATAGCGTTGACATCCGGTTTGTCCGGCAATTTACTCCTGGTGGGGAAGGTTCTCAGGCCCCATGGGCTGGAAGGTCTCCTCCGTGTCCGGTCCTACGCACGGTCTGAGTCATCGTTTGGAGAGGTCTCAGAAGTCTTCTTAAGACCTGTTTCGAGAGGCATCCGTGCGTACAAGATATTGTCCGCAAATCCCCACAAGAAGATTGTCTTAATGAAATTTGAGGGAGTGAATTCGTTAGAAGAGGCAGAGGAATTGAGAGAAGCGGAAGTCTGGGTCGCAGCCGAGGCCATTCCCCGCGAGGAGGGGGAGTTTTTCTGGCACGAACTGATCGGGCTCAAGGTCTTCCACAACACGGGGGAGTACATCGGCGATATCTCCCGGATCATACCCGCGGGAGGCAATGAGATCTATGTGGTGGGCCGCGGCAAAGGCGAGATCTTTGTCCCGGCCACATACGAGGTGGTGAAAGAGATCGATCTCGAAAAGGGAACCATGACCATTTCGCCCATGGAGGGTTTGTTAGACCTGAATGAAGTTTGATGTTCTCACCCTGTTTCCTGAAATGATCGAGGCCTGCCTGCGACAGGGTGTCCTGGGCCGCGCCATTAACAGGGGACTGGTGGATATCACGCTGGTCAATATCCGCGACTTTGCGAGAGGCAGCCACAAAATCACAGATGACCGCCCTTACGGGGGCGGCGACGGCATGATTATGAAACCGGGGCCCATCTGCCGGGCCCTGCAATCGGTCGACCGGATAAAGGGAATAGGCCGGGTGATTCTCCTCAGCCCTCAGGGCAAACGGTTTGACCAGTCGATGGCATGGGACATGTCCCGTTGGGACCAAATCATCCTGATCTGCGGCCGATACGAGGGGGTCGATGAAAGGATCCTGTCGACCCATATCGACATGGAACTCTCGGTGGGAGATTATATCCTGACAGGCGGAGAACTGGGGGCCATGCTGGTCATTGACGCGGTGGCCCGCCTGATCCCCGGGGTTTTAGGGGGTGAAAAATCCAGCATCGAGGATTCTTTTGAGGATGGCCTTTTGAAATATCCTCAGTACACCCGCCCCAGAACGTTCCAGGGAAGGGAAGTGCCGGAGATCCTCCTCTCCGGGGATCATGAAAAGATCCGGGTGTGGCGCAGGAAGGAATCCCTCAGACGGACCGTTGAAAAGCGACCTGACCTGCTTAAACAGGCCAAGCTGACGGCAGAGGACAAAGCGCTTCTGACGGAATTATAAGGAGGCGTGAGGGTGCGTCTCTACATGGGTCTGGTTCATTTTCCTGTTTACAATAAGAACAATGAGAAGATCGCCTCTGCCATAACCACCTTGGATATTCATGACCTGGCCAGGTTGGCCAGGACGTATGATGTCAGGAGGTTTTTCATTGTTACCCCTCTTGATGACCAGCAGGAACTGGCCAGACGGGTGTTAAGGCACTGGATCGAAGGGTATGGGGGCCGATACAACCGGCACCGAAAAGAGGCGCTTGAATGCGTTTCTGTAGTTGAGAGTCTTGAGCAGGCAATCGCCCGGATCCATGAAATGGAGGGAGCGCCTCCCCTAACCATCGCGACAGATGCAGCAGAGCAGAAAGAGCGCTCCATATCCTATGCAGAGGCAAGACAGGCCATTCGGGAGAATCAGGTCGTAGCCCTGATATTCGGAACGGCATGGGGCCTTCATGAAGAGGTGATAAGACAGGCAGATCGGGTGTTGGCCCCCGTTTCAGGAAAAAGGGGCTACAATCACCTCTCCGTCAGGACCGCGGCCGCCATTATCCTGGACCGATTGGCAGGGTAGAAGGGAAATTGAGCACGGGCAGGGCACAGGAAGTCTATGCTGATGCGCTGCCTCGATATATGACAGAAAGAGGAGAAAGACATGAATATCATGGAAGCGCTTCAAAAGGAACAGATGCGTGTCGATATCCCCGATTTCAAGACGGGAGACACGGTTCGGGTACACGCCAGGATAAAAGAAGGCGAGAAAGAAAGAATTCAGGTATTTCAGGGAGTTGTTATACGTAAGTGCAAGGGGAATATCGGCGCCACCTTTACCGTCAGGAAGATCTCCTACAATATCGGCGTCGAACGGATCTTTCCGCTGCATTCCCCTGTTATAGACAAGATCGAGGTCGTCACGAGGGGAAAGGTCCGGAGGGGACGTCTTTACTATCTCAGAAACCTGAGAGGAAAGGCTGCCAGAATCAAGGAGAAACGAACCTGATGAAGCCGATGTGTGGCGGTTCAGGAAATCGGATGGCGCCGGTCCGCGAGACGGGTAGACGTGGGTCCCTATGAGAACATGAGGCTCTTCCCGGACTGCGCCGACACCTTGACTGGAGCCCCTTTTTTTTACGAGGGGTTGGCCAGGGAGGCCGGATACCAGTTGATCGCCGGGGTGGATGAAGCAGGTCGAGGTCCCCTGGCCGGTCCGGTTGTGGCTGCGGCGGTCATTTTTGCCGGCAGCCCCGATTTGCCGGGGATTCGAGATTCAAAACAGATGACGGCGAGGAATCGAGAAGAGGCCTTTGCCGTCATCCAGCGTGAGGCCTTAACAACGGGCATCGGCGTTGTGTCGCGCCTGTATATTGATGAATTCAATATCCTGAAGGCCTCGCTCGAGGCCATGTCGCGCGCGGTAATGACCCTTGACCCTCGACCGCAGTTCCTTCTCGTTGACGGGATCCACCCGGTTCCCGTCTCCATCACTCAAAAATGCCTCAAAAGGGGCGACCAGATCTGTCGCAGCATCTCTGCTGCCTCTATCCTTGCCAAGGTGTACCGGGACAGAATCATGCGGACCTTCCATGAAATGTATCCGGCCTATGGTTTTGATAAGAACAAAGGCTATGGAACGGTTCGACACCTTGCAGCCCTGAAGGAGTATGGACCATGCCCGGTCCATCGCTTGACCTTTAAACACGTCGTTCGGGATTGAAAGATGACGTTGAGTTCAAAAAGAGCACAATTTTCAGTTTATTATCACACAGGACAGCAAAGCCCACAAAGAAAACGGGTAAAGGTTCACCACGGTCAGGGTGCAGGGTTCAGTCCCAAGGATATGGAAACCGTAAATCACGTGGATTCTCAAAGACACAGAAAAATCAAACGTCCCATTAATTGCCCCAGATCAATATCTTTGTGGCTCCGTGGTGTTGTGTGAAAATGTTCAGTTTCGGCCTGCCCAAGAGGAATCCATCAGTCTGTTGTATGGGAAGTGAGCGGCAGGGGAGATGCTCGAAAAAAAGGTGAAAAGTCTTGACAAGGGAACGTCTCGAATTAGGGGCATTTGGGGAAGAACTGGCCTTCAGGAAGATAAAGCTTCTGGGGTACCGGTCCATTCTTCGAAACTACCGCTGCCCCTTGGGCGAGGTGGACCTGATTGCACGGGATGGCGACACCCTGGTCTTCATCGAGATCAAAACCAGAAAGGGAAAGACCGTCGGCTATGCCAAAGAGGCGGTTAATGAGAGGAAACGCCGGCAGCTCTCAAAGGTCGCGCTGGCTTATATGAAATCAAAGAACTGTTGCGATATCAAGGCCAGGTTTGATGTGGTCGCTGTCAACCTGGGACAGGGTGAACCCGAAATTGAAGTCATAAAAAATGCCTTTGATCTGGCCTATTAGGCGGGACCCGCTGTGGAAAAACCGGATACCATTGTTGACCACCATCAAACCTATGGAATCCTATATGTGGTATCCACACCCATTGGCAATCTGGAAGACATTACCCTGAGGGCCTTGAAGATCCTGAAAAGCGTTGACATGATCGCCGCAGAGAATGTCGCTCACACAAGACATCTCTGTGAGCGCTACGGCGCCAAGACAGCGCTTACGAGCTATCACCAGCATAATCATAACACAAGGACGGAACCGCTCATCCGCCGGCTGAAGTCCGGATTGAACCTTGCCCTTGTGACCGATGCCGGGACCCCCGGTATTTCTGATCCGGGGGTGCGGCTGATCAACCGGGCGGCTGAGGAGGGCATCCGGGTAATGCCTGTTCCAGGACCGTCGGCCGTGGTGGCTGCCCTGTCTGTATCGGG
>JAWOIH010000449.1:0-7173 GCA_046484725.1 Candidatus Desulfacyla sp.
ATGATCCCCCGTTATGAACATTGAGAATAACCTAAAAACCAATCAAAGGGCCCTATGCTCCAAGGCATTAACATCCCTCTGACCGGCATCGACCCCTCAATTTGTTGTTGCAAAGCCCCCTCGGGGTGTGGTAGGAGTGCCTTATTTTTTGTTCCCTTCCCCCTCCGGGTTCCTGCGGAGCCAGGAGGAGAGGCCTTGCGGAAGGATGTGTGCGAAAATGAAAAGATCAAATCAGAGTCTGACACGGGTAAGGGATGGCGCGACGTTCTGAAGGCATGAAGAGGAAAACGAGTGTGAGATTGGGTTCTCTTATCATCGTCCTCTGTTTCTTTCTCAATCTTATTCCCGGTTTTCTGCTGCATACCGGTCTTGCCGCAGAAAGGAAGCCTCTCAAGACCAACGCTAAGCGCTCTTCTGGCAAGAAAATGACCTTGCCGCCCCCCGCTGTCGTGGAAGAATCCTTTTTGGAGACGGTAAAGGAATACATCGGCACACCCTACCGCTGGGGCGGGTCCAGCGAGAAAGGAATGGATTGTTCTGGATTTGTCAGGCACATCTACTCCAAGACCTCAAATTTGGATCTCCCCCATTCAAGTCAACAGCAATATTCACTCCCCATAATGGAAAAGGTCCCCAAGGAAGACCTTAGAACGGGCGACCTGATCTTTTTTTCTCTGAAAGGCAAACGAGTTAATCACGTCGGCATCTATCTCGACGACGGCGACTTCATCCACGCGGGCAGGCAAAGCGGGGTGACCATATCCAGCCTTGACAACCAGTACTGGAAGCTGAGAATGGTCTGCGGCAAGAGACCTGCCGGATTGTGGAGAAACGAAGGCGCCGACCCTGCACAGTCGTTAACCGCGGTGGAAATCGCCCTAAATGACTCTGGAGGGATACCGAATGGATACGCCGAAAACAGCAAGGGCGGCGTATCCCTGAGTGAGGGGTTGAGACCGTCTTTTTGGTGGGAAAACTCCTCTGTCGGCGGTCTGACCGAAGGCCTGACCCACACGTTCGGCCTCCAGGTGAGCCGCTCATTCGGCAGCGCATCCTGGAGCATGAGCCTGCTCCAGGAAAGCCACTTCCGCCATTCCTCGGAGGGAACCGATAATCTGATTTTACCCCGGCCCACATATTCTCTGTCAGAGCGTCAGTATACCCTGGACAGGCATCTTCACGGGGTGAAGATGGCGAGCGATATCCATCCGGTCGATTGGTTGCAGATTACGCCTTCCTTTTCCTATGTGGGATATGAAAACGGTCTGGAAGGCTCCCCCTCGTGGGGGCCAGGGATAGGCCTTGCGGTCCGAATCAGGCCGTTGCCCGCGAGATGGTCATTTTCGGCAGATCTTCAATACTGGGATGAAAGCGACCGTCTCGGCGGCGGTTTCAACGAGGTTGACAGTTGGAAAAGCAGCAACCTCTCCCTCATGTTCGGTTATGACCTTTCTAATGATTTGAGGATCAGCATAGTGGGACAGCATGGCGTGGGAAGTCTTTTCAGCGTCAAGGAGAGCGCCTCAAACGACCGGCAGAAGCACAACGGCCTTTTCCTCGGGCTTGACTGGGCCTTTTAGCGGACCTGTCCCAAGATCAAACCCAAAAAGTGGTATCCCATCCATGATATGATTTCACGGCGCACCCGGTAAAGCCGCCGGAAGCGGCTATCCCGATCGTTTCTCACCTCGCCCGGGGCCTCCGCATTGCCAAAAGATTGAATCTTGCCGGCTTGAGGCGCTCGGCTGTTTCTTTGGAAACGGTGTTTCCCATGGGTACCATAAAAAACCTTTGGGGCCGCCTCCAATCCCTCCCCGCCGTTCCGGCCTATGACGCGCCAAGGACATATTCTACACAACAGCCTCATTGATAACCGATTTGATCTGATAAGGGAATTTTACTCCTCACAAAAATGCCATTCGCTCTGGCAATTTCATGGTCCTTTGCATCGTACAAAACCGATTCGCCGATAAACTGGGAACGATTCTGATAAACAACCTCGCCGGTCGCCGTTACAATCCCCTCGGATACAGGCCGGCTGATATATGTAGTCAAACTGATGGTTAACACCAAGACATCTTCAACCAGGGAATTCACAGCAAAAAACGCCGCATTGTCCAAGGCAAGAAAATACAATGCACCGTGCATGGCGCCTGCAGAGTGAAAAAATTCCTTTCTAACCGGAAGCGTTATCCGCGCCGCACCTTCCGTTATGGCCACCTTGCCGCCGGTCAACCGCATAACCGGCGCGGAATGCATCATATTTTCCAGCTTTATATAATGATCGCTGTTTGTCATCTTCAGTATCGCTCCGATTCGCAATCTTCCAACACGCGCTTCAACGATTTCGGATTCTCCCGGTCCACCGCAACAGATCCTTCTGAATTTTCAATGTCTTTCAAGTTGTTTCGTCACGGGAACATGCTTTTAAGGGCCTCGTGCAGTCCGGAAGTCCTTTTCTTCCTTGCCGGCCTCGGAATCGGCAAACAACTTTCGAGTCGCAGGGGATGTAAGAAGATTTCTTTCCGGGTGCCTACATGGATTCAATGGCCGACAGTTCGGCGGAAACACGTCGGAGCCGTTGGCTCAACCCTCTGGCCATGGCATGAACCAGTCGGGTCCCCACTTGAACGTCTTTCCGTATCAGTTCCTCGATATCGTCCATTTGAATCGCATACAGCTCGCAGTCCTCATCCGCCACTGCACGGGCCGACCGGTCGGAACGTTCCAGCAGCGCCATTTCACCGAAATAGAGTCCCTGTCCCAGGCTCGTAAACCGGGTGTCCTTGTCCGTTCCGGAAGATCCCAGGATACTGACGCATCCCGAGCCGATCATGTACACCGTATCTCCCGGTTCCCCTGCCTCAAAAATCGTTTCCCCCGCATCGTAATGCCTTTTTTGCATGATTGCCTTGACCTTGGCCAGATCCTCGGGCGTCATGCCTTTGAGCAGCGCAAAACTTGAGAAATCCAATGGCCCTCGGTCTGGGGTCGCTTCAGGAATGAATTTCCGGATCAACCGGTTTTCAGCCGCTTCCATGGCCCGATCCAGGTCCGGAAACATATTATGATCCCCCACACTTTCCATAAGCCCCAGGTCTCTGAGGTACAGGATCATCTTCTCCCGCCTGCGGCTTCCCCGAATCAGGCCTGAAAGCATAAAGGTACCGCCATTCCTCTTGATGTCATCGCAGATACGCTTGATCAATTCGGCGCCCGTGATATCGATGGTGTCCACCCATTTGAGGTCAAAAATAACCGTCCCGGTTCCTTTCAATTCCCCATCCACATCGTCGGAGAGCTTGTCGGCCGTTCCAAAGAACAGATGCCCGGACAATTCATACACCAGGATTTCACTTCCGTGCTCTTTCAAAGCAAGGGATTCCGCTTCGGTTCGGATTCTCTTGGAACGGATGAGATCGCACCGAAACTTTTTTCGGTAGACTTTCGCGCTGATCAGTTCCCGAATAAAAAGGATCGCGGCAATCATGAAACCGATGCCCACGGCAATCATGAGGTCCAGTGCCACGGTGATGACGGTCACGGCCCCCACCACGAAAAGGTCCTTGAAAGCCGTCTTTTTTCGAATCAGGCTGAGGCTGTAGGTGTCCAGCATGGATACGGCGGTCACCATCAGGATGGCGGCCAGAACGCACATGGGAATCCAGCCTGCGGCAGACCCCAGGGCCACCAGGATAAACAGTAGAATGCCCCCGTGAAGAACCCCCGAGAGGCGTGTGCGGCCGCCGTTTTGAATATTCACGACCGTTCTTACCGTGGCCCCGGCCCCGGGAATACCCCCGAAAACGGCACTGGCCATATTTCCGATACCCTGACCAAACAGCTCGCGATTGGATTGATGCTTGGTTTTCGTGCTGACATCCGCCACCAGGGAGGTGAGGAGCGAATCGATGGCGCCCAATATGCCCAGGGTAATGGCGGGGCCGATGAACATGGCCGGCTGTTGAAGCAGGATACGTCCAATGTCGGCAAACGAGATGGCGATGAAACCAAAAGGGATGGGAAAGCCCGAGGGAATGGCGCCCACGATGAAAGGATTTCCATCGAATTGGGCCAGTGACGGCACAAGGGTCTTTCCAACCAGAAGATAGGCGCCGGTTCCCAGAACCAGCCCCGCGAGGGATGCCGGGATTTTCCGAGTGATTTTTGGAATAATAAGAATCGCGGCAAGGGTTGCCAGGCCGATGCCCAGGATGGGAAGCACGCCGATGTGTGCGTCCAGGAGTGTGGGGGAAAACGCGCCTCCGGAACCAAAGAAGGATTTTATGCCCAGCATCGGGGCAATCTGCCCGACAAAGATAATCACAGCGATTCCGTTCATGAATCCCGCAATCACGGGGTAGGGAATGAACTTGATGAGCGTACCGCAGCGCGACAAGCCCATTAACACCTGAACCAGGCCCCCCATGCAAACGACCACGGCTGTCAGGGTCAGGATGGCGGAAAGGGGATCGGCGTGCTCAAGTATTGCAGGATGTTTCATGAGCCTCACAATGAAATCGGTGATTACCACCGTCATGGGACCCGTGGGACCGGTAATCTGGGAAGCGGTGCCGCCGAACAGCGCCGCAAAGATTCCGGTAAAGATGGCCCCGTACAGCCCGGCCGCCGCCCCCCTGGCCATGGCTTCCGGGGTTCCGATGGACGCAAAGGCCGACACCCCGAAGGCAATGGCCAGGGGAAGGGCAATCACCGCTGCGGAAATGCCCCCGGAGATATCCCCTTTCAGATTTTTGAGCATGGCAAGTGACATCGTGTTTGCTATGGATTCTTTCGGCCCCCTTTTTCCTCGGCCGATGATCGGATCGCCTCCGCCTTCTTTCTCAGTTCGAGATAATCCATCCGTAAGCGGGAGTTGGCGGCCCAGACCATTTCCATGTAGTCCCGCTCCGTTTCCGTAATGAGCCGAAGCCCCAGCACCTCGGGCCTTTCGCGGATAACACTCCCCGCAGGCACCCGCGTAAAGGAGGGAAGCGTTACCATCTTGGCAATAGCGCCCATCCCCAGCCAGACGTGATCCTCGAGGGTTGTCTTGTATAGAGAGGAGCGGAGGGCCAGAAAACACTCTCGTCCGATGGTGCACGGTCCATGGATGATCACGCCGTGGGCAACAGAGGTCTTGGGCCCGATGATCACCGAGGCCCCCGCATCGGTGTGGATAATGACGCCGTCCTGGATATTGACCTCCGCATCGATGACAATGGGGGCGACTTTCCCGTCCGCTCCGCGCTGATCGGCCCGGATAACGGTCAATGGCCCCACAAACACGTCTTTGGCGATTTCAACATTGCCGATGATCTGGGCCGAAGGATCAATCAGTGCGGTCGGGTCGATTTTGGGATAATCGCCTGCAAGGTTGGGGCGTATATTGTACGGCAACGATGTCATCTTCTTTCCTCCATGCTTGGGGTTCATGATCGTGTTGAGCAATACCGGGCCTGACGGCCCAGCTTCGAGTGGATGCGCCGATTTTCTGCAACACCTGATTTACATTGGAATTTCAGTTCTGATGGGCTTCTTAAAAGCCGGAAACGACTGCATTTTAAAAATGGACTGCATCTCTAACTGACCAATAAAATCGCAAATCCATGTAAACAAGGCCTTTTTTATATGGGCGTCGACCTTGAATTCATATTAGCCCCCAAAACAAGGCGAGGTCAATCCATTTTTATGCTGGATAGTCCGCAGGCGGCCTCGAAGACGGGTCCCGTGTCTGGCCTTTCCCGCGGAAGTCCCCTCGTTCTCCTCCCCTAATCCTGTCAGAACAGGGAAAAAGGTTGCAGCAGCGCCGGAGGCGGCAAGGCACATACAGAGGCGGAGAAGGAGTCTTCTCGAATGCCATTTCATGCCCAGCACCTCCAGGATGATTGGGAAAGCCCTCTTAATTCAAACATCTCGGCTGAGACGCGAACTTCCGATGCCTGATTACCCATTTGAACGCTTCCATGACCGCCAAGACACTCAACGCCAGGGACAGGGCCATGAACCACTGCGCAAACACGATCGGCTCAGTACCCAGGATGGTCTGCATGAAGGGCACATGCATGCTCAGAATATGGATGCCCTGGGCCGCCGCCACTCCGAAGATGAGGATGACATTCCGACGCAGGGGCGTCCGGAAGGCGGATTCCGTTTCGGAGCGGCAGTTGAACACGTGCACGTTCTGCAACAGGACCATCAGGAGCAGAACCATGTTTCGGGCCGGGGCCTCGTCCATGCCTTGGGCGTCTATCATCCAGTACCAAAATCCAAAGGCCATGGCTCCGATAGTCAGTCCTGAAACAAGGGTCTGTCCGATCATCCGGGAATCGAAGATACTCTCATCGGGTCGCCGGGGCTTTCGCTTCATGGCGCCCGGCTCGCCTCCCTCAAAGGCGAGGGCCACGTCCTGGATTCCGTTGGTGACCAGGTTGAGCCACAGCAGTTGGACGGCCAGCAGTGGAATGGGGAGGCCGGCCAGGATCGCCCCAACAAACATCAACACCTCCGCCGCACCGGTGGAAATGAGTAGATATATGACCTTGCGCACATTGTCGTAGGCAAACCGTCCCTCTTCAACGCCTGCGACAATGGAGGCGAAGTTGTCGTCGGTGACGATCATCGAACCCACCTCTTTGGCCACATCCGTTCCCGAACCCATGGCCACGCCGATATTGGCCCTTCTGAGCGCGGGGGCGTCGTTGACCCCGTCGCCGGTTACTGCCACAAACTCCCCGCGACGAATCAACACATCCACGATCTCAAGCTTTTGAGCGGGCGACACCCTGGCAAACACATGGGTCGATGAGACCAGCTTTTGAAATGCCGGGCTGTCCGGGGTGCCGGCTTCCGTCAACTGACTGCCGGTCACCGGCGCCTCATCCACGTTGGAGAGGCCCAGCTCCCTGGCAATGGCCCCGGCCGTTCTGGGGTGGTCGCCGGTAATCATGATGACCTGAATGCCCGCATCTTTGCATTTGCTCACCGACTCGGCCGCCTCGGGCCGCAGCGGGTCGATAAATCCCACAAGACCATAAAAAACGAGTCCGGAAAGGGTCGTATCGGCATCACCCCCAGCAGCACGCCCCCGTCCAGCGGGGCGACCGCGGCCAGGATCGCCGAGAAGGCTGTCGTCGCGAGGCCCGCCAGGATGACCGGGACGCTCCCGTAGCG
>JAWOIH010000075.1:0-10325 GCA_046484725.1 Candidatus Desulfacyla sp.
CACCATTTGACGGTGGTTCGCAATCATTGCGCCCATCATGCAAGAATCTGGAACCGGGAATTCACATTTTTGTGGAAACTGCCCCGCAAAAAGCCACCCGCACTCCACCACAATTTCAACCAGGACGATGGCCGTAAAATCTACAACACCCTTGTGATGCTGGCCTATCTTCTGGATACGATGGGCTCTAACACTTGGAAACAGAGGTTAAAAAGCCTTTTCACCGAATGCCCGCAGGTGAGCCCCCGTGCCATGGGTTTTCCGCAGGACTGGCATACCAGGCCTGTTTGGCAGAGCACAGAAACATCGATATGATTCTGAAATATTGAGAATCGGCTGCGATCAATGTCAATCGGCCTGCCTTGAGGTCGCAGATTGCGACTTCAAAAACCGGGTAAATAGGACAATTGGATATCCGCACTTCCGGATACGCGGATACCGTGGCAAAGAATGAACGGGTCCTCAGACAAGAAAACCCTTAAGCATTGGACAACTCAATGACGCGAGAAAAGAAAAATACCCCCAAAACAGTTGAAGCCATCCGGCACGACGAGGCGACCCGAAAGAACATCCCCACGGCCGAATACCAGTCAGTGATGCGCGAGGCTGAGAAAGACGCCATCCGGGTGGCCTACGAACGCCGCAACCGGGATCTGGACCCGCAGTTGGTGTGGCGGGGCAAGGATGAACAGGACTGGTCCGATCTGGTGGTGCAGGCCCCGCCCCTCTACATCCAGGAAAAGGTCCATCCCAAGGTCCTGATCGACGACCTGATGCGCCGGACCCGTGAGCAGGAAGAAACCGGCCGGCCGGAACAACTGGACCTGTTCTCCGATTTCAACGGCCTGCCCACAGAAGGGGCCAAAACCGAATTCTATCAGCACGAGGCCAACTGGTCCAACCGCATGATCCTGGGCGACAGCCTCCAGGTTATGGCCTCCCTGGCCGAACGGGAAGGACTGAGGGGGAAAGTCCAGTGCATCTACATCGACCCGCCGTACGGCATCAAGTTCAATTCCAATTTCCAGTGGTCCACCACCAGCCGGGACGTGAAGGACGGAAACCCCGAGCACATCACCCGCGAACCCGAACAGGTCAAGGCCTTCCGCGACACCTGGCGGGACGGCATCCATTCCTACCTGACCTACCTGCGGGACCGGCTGACCGTGGCAAGGGATCTGCTGACCGATTCAGGATCGATTTTTGTGCAGATCGGGGATGAGAATGTGCATCGGGTAAGGGCGTTGATGGATGAGGTGTTTGGGGAGGAGAATTGTTGTGCAGTGATCAATTTCAAGAAGACAGGGGGCCAATCGTCTTCCATAATTCCTAGAGATTCATACGAGCCCGGGCCTTATTGCTCTGTGATGCTGGTCCCCATGATCCAGGGTGGACTGTTGGAGATACCGCAGCCGCACTTGGGGTAACCAACCGTACTATCGAACATCTAAAAAAGCGTTTTGTGGAGGAAGGTCTCGATGTGGCGCTGGAGCGGAAGCCGAGAGAAAAACCTCCAAGAGAAGTCAAGTTCGACGGAGCGTTTGAAGCGAGACTGATTGCGCTGGCTTGCTCGGATGTCCCGGAAGGCCACCGCCGATGGACAGTTAGACTGCTTGCCGAAAAGGTCGTCGAACTTAGCATTGCCCCATCGGCATCGCACATGACCGTGCAGCGGGCTTTAAAAAAAATGAACTTAAACCTCACCTCAGCAAATACTGGAAAATTCCGCCGCAGGGGAGCGCAGCGTTTGTAGCCGCGATGGAGAATGTCCTGGAGGTCTATCACCTGAACCTGCGGGACGTCCATAAGAAACTAAATAACTATTTGAAATGTAGGACTTTGTGTTGCGAGGGGGACGGGATGAGGGACGTAGCTACGAAACTGCGTTATTCAAATTCTGCGGTCCATATAAATTCAGTGGTCCATGTATGGGGGACGGTACTTTTGTTGCGTTGTGCCAGGACCTTATTCTCCTGAATCGAATTGGAGTGAACCTGCGGAACATCCATATAATCTAAATAAGAATCGATTCCCGATGGGTCATTCCAAAGGGTTTCGGCGCCTCTAAACGGCTGATGCTCAACACCAAGGAGGGGGGCCGGGCTGATGGTGTTATCAATTCTGCTTTCCAACAGGAGGTGCATTATGTTCATTGTCCATGTTTTCGTTCATCTCAAACCTGAGTTTGTGGAGGCATTCAAACAGGCCACCATTGAAAACGCCCGCAATAGCGTCAAAGAATCGGGGATCGCCCGTTTTGACGTGTTGCAGCAAGCGGACGATTCGACCCAATTCTTGCTGGTGGAAGTATATCGCACAAAAAATGACCCGGCCAAACACAAGGAAACCGCCCATTACAAAACATGGCGTGATAAGGTGGAACAGATGATGGCTAACCCTCGCAGCAGCGTCACATACGGCAACGTTTTTCCTGATGAGCAAGGTTGGTGATGCGATGCGGTTCGAATTTGCAACCGCTACGCGGATCGTGTTCGGCTCCGGTGTTGTGCATGAAGTTGGGAAGATATCCGCCGGAATGGGCAAACGCGTTCTTGTTGTCACCGGCAAAACGGTTTCTCGCGCTGCCCCGTTGCTGGACATTTTGACAGAAGCCGGACTTGAAACCGTGACTTTTCAAGTCGCCGGGGAACCGACAATTGACCTGGTGCGGATTGGGATCGTGCAGGCACAGGCAGCGAACTGTGACATGGTGATCGGTTTTGGGGGTGGAAGTCCGTTGGATGCTGGCAAAGCCATTGCCGGGTTGCTGACGAATCCAGGCCAGTTGATGGATTTTCTGGAAATCATTGGTTGCGGCAAGCAACTGAAAAAGCCGGCTGCACCGTACATCGCAATCCCCACAACGGCTGGCACCGGTACGGAAGTCACGCGAAACGCCGTCTTAACCTCCCCGGCGCACAAGGCAAAAGTCAGTTTGCGGAGTCCACTGCTGCTGCCTCAAGTGGCATTGGTTGATCCGGAACTGACCTACACGCTGCCGCCCGAGATTACCGCAAGCACCGGTTTAGATGCCTTCACGCAGGTATTGGAGCCGTTTGTTTGCAGTAAGACGAATCCGCTTATTGACGCTCTCTGCCGGGAGGGGTTGCAAAGGGCAGCGCGGTCGTTGCGGCAAGTCTGCGAGCATGGCGAGGATAAAGGGGCGCGGGAAGATTTGGCGCTTGTGAGCCTGTTTGGCGGATTGGCGTTAGCCAATGCCGGATTGGGCGCGGTACATGGTTTTGCCGCTGCAATTGGCGGCATGCTCCCTGCCCCCCACGGCGCGGTCTGCGCAAGGCTGCTGCCATATGTCATGGCAACGAATGTCCGGGCATTAAAGGAGCGTCAGCTTTACTGCGCCGCGTTGCAGCGCTATCAGGAGATCGCCCGGATCCTGACAGGAAAGGCAAACGTAAGTGCCGATGATGGCGTGATGTGGGTCCAGGAATTGTGCTCGACCCTCCATATTCCGCCGCTTGCCAGCTATGGCATGGGTGCGGCAGATATTCCGACGGTTATTGAAAAAGCCGCCCAGGCCAGCAGCATGAAAGCCAACCCGGTTCCGCTGACGCGCCAAGAAATGCGGACTATTTTGGAAGAGGCGATGTGAAAAGGACAGACCTTGTGTAGGCAGGGAGACGTGGCCAACTTGTAAACCTGCGCGGGCGATGAGCCTGGAGGAGCTATTGGTAAACGATCTTCTTCGCTGGAAAGAGTGAACTCATTCGGCAAGCAGTTCGCTAAAAAGTTCGGTAAAAACGGAGGAGCGGATCCTGGCCCTTTTGGGGGAGAAGCCCAAAAAGACTATCCCGGAGCTGGCGGATGTATTGTGCCTTTCCACAAGGGGAGTGGAAAAACAGATTACCGGTATCAGGAAAGACGGGCAGTTGAGAGGGGCTGGTCCTCAAAAAGGAGGGCATTGGGAGGTTATTCGGTAAAATGGACGATCAATCCAGGAAGTGCGGGAAGTCGGATTGATCAATGAATGCTATACTTCTGGATCTTGGCGGCCAGGGTCTTGCGGTTGATCCCAAGGATATGGGCCGCCTCGGTCTTTTTCCCTTTGGTCCGCTTGAGCACAAAGGAGATATATTTTTTCTCCAATTGCTCCAGTGAAACGGGCTCTTCGGAAAACATCTGCAGCTCCCCCTGGCGCTGGGTGATAAACGTCGGCAGGTTCGCGGCCCGTATCATATCGGTATCCTCAAGGATGAGGATTCGTTCCATGGTGTGTTCGAGTTCCCTGACATTGCCGGGCCAGGCATAGTCCGTCAGGATATCCATGGCCTCCGAGGATACCTCCAGCCGCGATTTCTTCATTTTGCGGCTCAGCTTGTCGATATAGTGGCGGATGAGGAGCGGGATGTCTTGCCTCCTTTCCCTGAGCGGGGGGAGGTGTATCGGCACCACGCTCAACCGGTAATAGAGGTCCTCCCTGAAGGTCCCTTTCCGGATCGATTCGGCAAGCTCGCTGTTGGAGGCTGAGACGATCCGTATGTCGAGAGTGATCTTCTGTTGGTCCCCCACCTTCATGAACTCCCGTTCCTGAATGACCCTGAGGAGCTTGGCCTGGATGTTCAGGCTCAGGTTTGCAACTTCGTCAAAGAAGAAGGTGCCGTGATTGGCCAGTTCAAAAAAGCCGTGCTTGGTCTGGTGGGCCCCCGTAAAAGAACCTTTGACATGCCCGAACAGCTCGCTTTCCAGGAGGGTCTCCACAAGGGAGGAGCAGTCGACGGCCACGAATTCCCGGTCTTTGCGACGGCTCTTGGCGTGGATGGCCTGGGCCACCAGTTCCTTGCCCGTGCCGCTTTCACCCGTGATCAGGACGGTGCTGTCCGTGGGCGCCACCTTGAGGATTTTTTCAAATATCCGCTTCATGGGGCGGCTCTGGCCGATAATAAGATGTTCTTCCGAATCTATCTTGAGGCCGTGGTTGACAATGCCATACGTTTGAGATGACACGCGACCTAGGCGGGTCTTCTGGAGGGCCGCTTCCAGATCATCCAGCCGGAAGGGTTTCACCAGGTAGTCCAAGGCCCCTAACTTGGTGCACCGAACCGCCGAATCAATGGTCGGGTAGCCGGTGATCATGATCACATCCGTGTCAGGGTATGCGCCGCGGATCTGCTTGAGGACGGCCATGCCGTCCATATCCGGCATCCGGATGTCCAGCAGCACCAGGTCTATGGGCTGGCTTTTCAGGTAATCCAGGGCCTCCCGACCGCTGGCCGCCGCCGTTGTCTCCATTCCCTTTTGGCTGAGTGCCCTGCAGATGCCGTTTCGAACAACGGCCTCGTCATCGACGACCAATACCTGGTGGATATTGTGGGTGTCTGTCATGGGGTTAGGAAAGTGCCTAAAGTGCCTAAAGTGCGCTAAAGCGCCTAAAGTTTCGAGGTGCGAGCCGCAAGGCGTTCGTCGTAAGAAATCGTTATCAATTATCGGCTGTCAGGTATCCGTCAACGACCCGGGGCACGGGAAACAGGGATCCTGAACCCAGCAAACCAGCCTCCGCGATCCGGTATCCAGCATCCAGTATCCGCGATCCAGCATCCAGCTCAAACGATCATCGGGAGAAGGACCCGGAAGGTGGTTCCCTTGTCCACGACGCTCTCCACGTCGATGGCGCCGTGATGGGCCTCCACCACACCCTTGACAATGGCCAGACCGAGCCCCGTGCCCACAACCTGACGGGTCTTGGGGTGTTTGACCCGATAGAACTTATCGAAGATCTTGGGGAGTTCTTCAGGGGCGATTCCCACGCCCGTGTCCGCGACCCTGATTTCCATGTATTCGTCCAGGCCCCGCGCAGTGATCGTTACCCGACCCCCTTCGGGAGAATAGTTGACGGCATTGCTTACCAGGTTGTTGATCACCTCTTCCATGTTTTTGGGGTCGGCCAGAACCGGCTTCAGTCCCTCACACGAATGGGTGAGATGGATCTTCTGTTCCTGGGCCCTCGGTCCCATGAGGGCCACGGTCTCCTCGATGATCCGACCCATGTCCGTGGGGACCCGGTGCTGAACCATTTTCCCGGCCTCGATCTTTGCCACATCCAGAAGATCATTAATCAGTTCGAGCAGGGCATCAATCTTGTTCATCCCTCTCTTGACAAACCCCTGCTGTTTTTCGTCCAGGGGCCCTGCCAGCCCTTCGATCAGGACGCTGTTGATCTGCCGGATGGAAACCAGGGGACTCCGGAGTTCGTGCGCCACCATGTTGACAAAGTCGGATTTCATCTCGTCAAGCTGCTTGTAGGCGGTAATGTCTTCCAGGACAGTGACCGTTCCGGCAACGGCATTGTTGGGGCCCAGTGCCGGGGCCGAAATGGCCCTCAATGTGTTTTTGCCTGCACGGATCTCCTGTGAAACCGATTCCTCCAGGGCCGATTGGCCTCCGAGGATCTGTTTGAGCGTGTCTATCAGGGATTCATCGGCGATGATCCGCGAAATCGGGATGGGACCTTCAGTCCGCCTGGAGGTCTCCATCAATCGCATGAGGGCCGGGTTGTGGAGGACCACCTCCAGGTTGCGGTTGGTGACCATGACGCCGCTGGCCATCTGGTGGATGATGGTCTTGAGGCGGCTTTTTTCCAGATTGAGGTCATAGAGGTTCCGCATGTTCTCCTCTTTGAGCTGCCTCGCCTTCTGCTCCAGTCGTCTTTTTTCAGCGGCCCGTGAAATGGTGAGGAGAAACTGGTCGATCTGAAAGGGTTTGGTAATGAAATCATAGGCCCCGCTTTTCATGCAGATGACGGCCGTATCCACGGTCCCGTGCCCTGTGATGATAATCACCGGGATGTCCGGGTAGGTCTTGCGCACGATCCCAAGGATCTCTTCGCCCCCCATCACCGGCATCTTGAGATCGAGAAGCACCATGTCGATCGGGCTGTTGGAAAGGATATCCAGGCCGATCCGGCCGTTTTCAGCGGTGACGACCTCGTAGCCCTTCCCGGTCAACACACGCTGGCACCCCTCTCTGATCGCCTTCTCATCGTCTACCACCAGGATAGTAATCGCCTCGGTCATGATTCATCCAATCCCACAAAAACAGGTTCGGCCGTCGGGGTCTCTGTGAATTCCAGGGGGATTTCGATGACAAAGACGGTCCCCCCGCCGGGGGGACACTCGATGCTCATGGTTCCCCCGTGAAGTTGGACAATGTTTCGGGTAATGCTCAGACCGAGACCGGTGCCCTTGCCCACCGGTTTGGTCGTAAAGAAGATATCGAATATCTTGTCTCTCACCTCCACCGGGATTCCAGGACCGGTATCGGATACCCTGATGACAAAATGGGGGGGGTCAGGCCGGTAGCCGGCAGTGATCGTCAACAGACCCTTTCCCTCCATGGCATCGGCCGCGTTGATGAAGAGGTTGGTAAAGACCTGCTGCAATTGTCCGATATCGCCGACCATTTCGGGCATATCCGGTTCTATCTCCGTGACCACCCGGATGTCGTGGAAAAGGGCCTGGTTCACCAGGAGATTCAGACACTGGCCGATGAGGTAGTCCAGGCTGAATGAAGAGGTCTGTCCAATGGATTGCCTGCTGAATTCCAGCAGCTCGGCCACGATCTTCTTGCATCGGAGGGTCTGATCGATCACCTCCTGGATATCGCTCCGGCCCTGGGGATCGTCCGAGAGCCTTTCCTTGAGCAGTTCCGCATAAATCAACGCCCCGGCCAGGGGGTTATTGATTTCATGGGCAACCCCTGCGGCCATTCGACCCACAGAGGCTATTTTTTCGGACTGGACCAATTGGAGGTGGGCGTCTTCCAGTTCCTTCCGCATCTGGAGTATCTCCCGCATATCCGTAAATACGCCGACGCTCCCCACCTCTTTACCATCGATCTTAATGATGGAGGCCGACAGGGTCACCGGGATCTCCTCCCCCTCTTTTGTCATGATGGACATGCTGGTTGCGTTCAACTTGCCGACGGGCCCGTGCTGGCTGCTCCGCATCTTCTTCATGTTTTCCTTGGCCACATCCATATTGTAAAAGCTGCTCAAATGACCTTCTTCCATGATTTCGGTCCGGGTGTACCCGGTCAAGTCTTCCATCCCTTCGTTGAAAATGAGGACGTTTCCCTTGGTGTCCACCACAACGATCCCGTCCACGGTGCTCTGGATAACGTTCTGGAAAAAAATGTTGGATTTCTGCGCTTCATTCTCCAGTCGAATCCTGTCCGTAACCTCCCGGGAGGCCTCCAGCATCTGAACGATTCGACCATTTTCATCAAAAATGGGAGCGATCGTGATAACGTCAAAACGGGGTTCCCCATTTTTGCCCGGATACTCTTTGATGGTGCTGAAAAAGCCCTTTTCCTGTATATCCTTGAGACGATCTTCCAGATAACAGATGCCTCCGGTTTCCTTGCAGGGTTTACTCAATCCGTACCTGACCTCAAAACACCGTCTTCCCTGGACAGCCTCTCGGGTGAGACCGAATTCTTTCAGGAAGGTCATGTTCACCGTTTCCACGGTGAGGTCGGGGTTGACCACCATGATTCTATAGGGAAGGGAGTCGAGGATTACCTGAGTCTGTCTTTTGCTCTG
Organism: Candidatus Desulfacyla sp.; assembly: GCA_046484725.1. Classification (GTDB taxonomy): domain Bacteria; phylum Desulfobacterota; class DSM-4660; order Desulfatiglandales; family Desulfatiglandaceae; genus AUK324. The sequence continues at coordinate 8,555 of JAWOIH010000075.1, forward strand.
GTCAACATATGTCTGCCGGGCCTCTTCCAGTGCCGTCTTTTCCTTTTCGATCTTGACCAGGTCCCAGAGGAGGCGTGCCGATACGTGATCTATCAAAGAGACATGGGGCGGTTTTATCCTGGAAATCGCTTCATTCACCTCTTGCGAACCGGTAACCTCGACGATGAGGTCCAATCCTGACAGCGCAACGAGTTCCTGAATATCGGCGGTGGTGAAGAGGTTCAGTTCCCTGGCGTATCTGAGGCCGGGCGCATCCGGGTTCACATCCGCCACCCCCAGGATCTTCATCTTGAGCCGCGATTGTCGATCTTCATCCAGGAGCATAAGCAGGCCCTGGCCTATCTTTCCTCCCCCTACAATGCCCACGCCCAGAGGTTGATCCGCCTGTTTTTCTCGGATAAGCGTGACAGGATCACCGATGGCAGGGTCTGATTTGAGAGGGGGTGTTTTCACGTGCCGCTCCTCAGGATCTCTTCAGGCGAAGGGCTACCTTCGCCTCCAGGTCAAGGATAATCTTCTTCAGGGCCTCGCTCTGCTCCACACGGCCGGAATTGTTCCATCCTTTTGACAGGGCCGCTCTCTTTTTTTCCCTGAATTCCTGCATCGAGGAGGCCATGGACTCCCAGAGAAACAGCTTCTGAAGAACGTGGCGTTCGCCTGCCGTGAGGTCCTGGCTGGTGTCGAATCGCTGGCCGCTTTTGATTGTAATAATCATAGGGATTTTGGGATCGCCTTTTCCAGGGTTGCCATCACGCAATCCATTGAATACGCCCGTCATGGATGAAGGGAGGATTGAGGAATTGCGAATCGGGGGCGTTAGGGATTACACCGGATCCATTATATTATGGATGTTTCCGGGAGGAATTCAAGAAAAAAAGCCCGCAGGATCGATCATTAAAAGATCCTGCGGGCATAGACCATCCGTTACCCTCGCGCCTTGCGCCGACCGGCGGATCGGCGATGACGCCTGGCGGATAGGCGGGTGAGCGTCTCAACAGCTTAACCGCTCAACTCCTCACGCCTCCTACCTGGGGCCTAACGCCTTGCACCTTGTACCTTGCGCCTTACGCCTTGCGCCTTGTACCTTGCGCCTCTCTTACACCACCGGCCTCGGAAGGACCCCGGCCCGTTCGGCGATCTCAGGGACCTTGTGCTCCCATTCGATGGCCATGAGGTGGACGCCTGCCACCCCTTCCATCTCCTTGAATTCCTCGATCTGCTCCAGGGCGAACTTGATCCCCTCTTCGGCCGCCTTCCCCTTTCCGGCCCCGCGCAGACGCTGGATCAGGCTGTCCGGGACATCCATGCCAGGGACCTGTTTGGCCATATAGAGGGCCATACCGACGCTCTTCATGGGGGTCACGCCCGCAAGGATATAGCATTTCTCGTGAAGGCCCATGTCCACGGCCCGCTTCATGAACTCCCTGAACTTGTCCATGTTGTAGATGCATTGCGTCTGGACGAAGTCCGCACCCGCCGAGATCTTCTTGGCCAGCCGGTACACCCGGAAATCAAACGGTTCGGCAAACGGGTTCGAGGCAGCGCCGATAAAGAGCCTGGGCGGCACGTCCACCTCCTGGCCGTTTAGGAATTTCCCGTCGTCTCTCATGGTCTTGACCGTATGGATCAACTGCATGGAGTCGATGTCGAAGACATTCTTGGCATCGGGATGATTCCCGAACTTCTGGTGGTCCCCGGAAAGACAGAGCATGTTCCGGATGCCTAACGAATAGACGCCCAGGATATCGCTCTGGATGGCCAGCCGGTTGCG
>JAWOIH010000049.1:0-4447 GCA_046484725.1 Candidatus Desulfacyla sp.
GTAACCATGGTCAAGACAAAAAATGACACTATGAACGAACAGATGGCATGCCCGATCGGCAGGTTTTTTTCAAGACTTGAAAAGGCATCCCGAAAGGAATCCAAATTCACCGAACACCTGTCCCGATCCCGCATCGAGTTTTTCAAGGCCCTGAAATGCCTGATCGATGAAAAGATAGAAGACCTCGAGAAACGGGGCGTTCCCAGGGGAGAAAAAAAGGCAACCCGAATCAAGGTGGAATAGGGGCTGGTTGCTCAATACTGGATGGTTGGATGGCTGATGGCTGATAGCTCATGGTGGATGTCTGAGCAGCTAAATCCCGCTTTCCAGCGGGACTTATCAGCTTAACAACTTAACGGCTCACCCTGTTTTCTTGCGCCTTGCGCCTGGCGCCTAACGCCTTGCGCCTAAAGGCTATTCACAACGAAAGAGAGGAAATTAATTCATTGGAAATCGCCAGCATCAAAGGATTCAGAGACATCCTCCCTGAAGAGACACGGGTCTGGCAGTGGATTGAGGCCGAGGCGAGGCGCGTATTCGAGGACTTCGGCTTTCAGGAGATCAAGACCCCTATTCTTGAGAAGACCGAACTCTTCCGTCGCAGCATCGGGCAGGAGACCGATATCGTATCCAAGGAGATGTACACCTTTGACGACATCAAGGGCCGGAGCCTCACCCTTCGGCCCGAGGCCACTGCCTCAGTGGTGAGGGCCTACATCCAGAACAGACCCTATCAGACATACCCGGTGCAGAAATTATACAGCATCGGACCTATGTTCCGGCACGAGCGTCCCCAGAAGGGACGGTTCAGACAGTTTCATCAGATAAACGCCGAACTTTTCGGAGATCCCGGACCCAGGAGCGATGCCGATATGATCTCCATGGCCGTTTTACTGTTTCGGTCTATCGGCCTTGATGATGTCACCCTCAACCTCAACTCACTGGGGTGTTTTGATTGCAGACCCCGGTTCAGGGAAGAGCTCAGGAACTACCTGGCCGACAAGAAGACCCGGCTCTGCGAGGACTGTCAGCGACGGGCCGATGCCAATCCCCTCCGGGTCTTTGACTGCAAGGTGGACGCGTGCAAGGAAGTGGTCTCGGAGGCCCCCTCCATCGACGCATTTCTCTGCGAGGCATGCCGGGAACACTTCCGATCTCTGGAGGAATGCCTCAGCGATCTGGAGATCCCGTTTGTCTTGAACCCCCGCCTTGTCAGGGGGCTTGATTACTACAACCGGACCACCTTCGAGATCCAGACGGAACACCTCGGCGCACAGAACGCCGTGGCCGGCGGGGGCCGGTACGACGGCCTGGTGAGACTCCTGGGAGGGCCGGATCACCCTGCCATCGGATTTGCCCTGGGCATGGAACGGGTGGCGGCCCTGATTGGAAACGACCACCCCCTTCAAGATAAACGGCCGGACCTCTTTATCGCCGCATTGGGGGAGGCCGCCGCCCGGGCCGCCTTCAAATGGGCCGTGGGCCTCCGCAGAAACGGCCTCTGGGCCGAACTCGATTACGGTTCGGCCGCACTCAAATCGCAGATGAAAAAGGCGGATCGACTGGGGGCAAGACACGTCCTGATTGTGGGAGACGATGAACTTAAGACCGGCAGAGGCGCACTCAGAAATATGCTCACAAAGGAACAGGCGGACGTGGAATTGAAGGACGCCGTAAATGTCCTAAAAGAAATTCTAAAGAATGAGAGAGAACGGGATGGCAGGGATTGATTCGTTAGGGAACTGGACGCGAACGCACGACTGCGGGGCGCTGAGAAAAGAGGACGCTGGCCTGGAAGTGATCCTGATGGGATGGGTCAACAGCAGGCGCGACCTGGGAAGCCTGATCTTTATTGACCTCCGGGACAGGGAGGGGATCACCCAGGCGGTCTTTGATCCCCAGGTAAACCGGGAAACCCATGAAAAGGCCCACGTCTTGAGAAATGAGTGGGTCGTGGCCATCCGGGGAGAGGTAACGCCCCGGCTTGAGGGGCAGGAGAACAGCCAGATGCCGACCGGCGATATCGAGGTGAGAGTGACAGCGATAAAGATCCTCAATCTGACCGAAACGCCTCCCTTTCAGGTGGACGGGGCCGTGGACGCCTCCGAAACCCTGAGGTTGAAGTACCGCTATCTGGAGCTGAGAAGGCCGCAGCTCTTTCACAACTTCCGCAAACGCCACGAGATCGCCTCCTCTGTCCGACACTTCCTGGACCTAAGAGGGTTCATTGAGGTGGAAACGCCCTTTCTCACCAAGAGCACGCCCGAGGGGGCCAGGGATTATCTGGTCCCGAGCCGGGTCAACAAGGGGATGTTCTATGCCCTGCCCCAGTCGCCCCAGCTCTTCAAACAGCTTCTCATGATCGCCGGGTTCGACCGCTACTACCAGATCGTCCGCTGCTTTCGGGACGAAGACCTCAGGGCCGACCGCCAGCCTGAATTTACCCAGGTGGATCTGGAGATGGCTTTTGTTGACGAAGGACAGGTCATGCAGGTCTTTGAGCAAATGATGGCCGAGCTTTTCCAAAACATATTGAACCGCACGATCCCTCGGCCCATTCACCGTCTGACCTACCGGGATGCCATGGATCGGTTCGGGACCGACAGACCGGACCTGCGCTTCGGCATGGAGCTGTGTGATGTGAGTGATCTGGCAGAGAAATCGGATTTCAGGGTCTTTAAGGAGGCGATCGCATCCGGGGGCGCGGTGAAGGCAATCCGGGTGGAAAAGGGCGGCCCTTCCTATTCCAGAAAGGGGTTGGACGAACTCTCTGAAGTGGTAAAGGCCGCCGGGGCCAAAGGTCTCGCCTGGATCAAGATCGCCCCTCAAGGCTGGCAGTCCACCCTGACCAAGTTTTTTGACCAGGGGTTGCAGGATGCCGTTAATCAGAGGCTTTCGGCCGGGCCGGAAGACCTGATCCTCTTGGTGGCGGATCAGCCGGGAATCGCGAACCAGGCATTGGGCGCACTGCGGCTGCATGTGGCCCGGCAACAGGATCTGATCCCGCAGGATGCCTATTCCTTTGTATGGATCACCCAGTTTCCCTTGTTCGAATATGATGAGGCTGAAGGGAGGCTGGCGGCGGTCCACCATCCCTTTACCTCCCCCCTTGAAGAGGACCTGGACCTCCTCACGGAAACGCCCGAACGGGTCAGGGCCAGGGCCTATGATCTCGTCTTGAACGGATCAGAGATCGGCGGGGGGAGCATCCGGATTCACACCATGGCGGTTCAGGAAAGGATATTTCATGCCCTGGGGATCGCTCCTGAAGAGGCCCGGCTGAAATTCGGGTTCCTGCTGGAGGCCCTCCGGTACGGGGCGCCGCCCCACGGCGGCATGGCCCTGGGGTTCGACCGGCTGGTGGCCCTCATGACCGGGGCTCAGTCGATCCGGGAGATCATCGCCTTTCCCAAGACCACCAGCGCGGCCTGTCTCATGACCGAGGCCCCCTCCCGGGTGGACCCGCAACAGCTCAAGGAATTGGGCCTCAGGCTCTCTTCCGGAGGTGATGACGGCTGAGGCTGGCAGGTGGATTTGTCGGGTTCATCGGGCCTATTTCATCACCCTGCCATTTAAATTTCCCGTATTTTCTGCCGGGCCTTCGGTTTTTCCCTTGAAAAACCGAAGGCCATGTCTATTTTGCTTGACAATTGGATTTCAGTCAGGCATAAAACTCTGTTCAAAATTTAATTTTTTATTGTTCCTGCGCCCCTGCGTGGAAACGCATACAGAAAGGATGTGGTTAAAATGGTTTGCACAACCGTAAAACAAGGTCAGGAGTGTTTCTTCATGACCAAGAAAGGCTGCGACTTTAATGGCGGCACCTGCCATATCATTGTTGAGGCATGCGAGGGCTGCCAGAAAGCCGCAGAATACCCCACCGGAAGATACTGCACGGCATTCCCTGATCCTGCGGCCAAATGGCGTACGGGGGCCTGCAACATGGCGACCCATTTGCAGGCGGCCGCCAAAAAAGACAGCGCCAAGGTGAATCCGCTCAAGGCGTCCAAGCGCGCGTCCCGCTAAACCGTCCCTGATCACAGATGGATACAAAGGGTTCCGGGTTCTACTGCGAGGCATTCATGACCGCCTCAAAGGCCACCACGCAATCCCTGTCCCATTTGGTCCCTGCATGCTTCTTCAGTATGCCGAGGGCAACCTCCGGGGGTTTCCCTTTCTGATAGGGTCTATCCGTCGTCATGGCGTCAAAGGCATCGGCCACGGCCAGTATCTTGGCGCCTAACGGGATCTCTTTGTCCGCGAGACCGCGGGGATAGCCTTTGCCGTCGGGCCGTTCGTGGTGAGAGTGGACATAACTGAGGGCCGGTCCCAGGAAATCGAGGTCCTGGAGAATCTTGACCCCGGTTGCCGGATGACTCATGATCTCCTTGACCACGTCAGGGGGATTCCTGGCGGGGTGGGGATTAAAAAGCCGGTCTGAAAATCC
>JAWOIH010000051.1:0-3095 GCA_046484725.1 Candidatus Desulfacyla sp.
ATTAACCGATATCTTGCCAACCAACGAAAAACGATAGGCGAGAAGGATTATCTAAACTCCAAGGAGCTGTATGCTCCATTCAAAGACATTGACATTGCAACTCTTGAGGACTCCAGGAGCGGCTACATGTTCAAAAAGGCAGTCAAGCTGCCTGCTAGTACAAAGGCCCTGTTGGAGAAACTTTCACTACGGCGAGTTGCCATAAACCCTCAAAAATGAGTGCTTTGAAGCATGTAGTCACAGAAAATAAATGGCCAACTAGTTGCTATCATTAGTTTTTACGCCTTGAATCCGGAACATGGGATTTATGATCTGGCATTATGAAAGACAAGCGACCGATGATCCGAACGATCCGTGATCTTGGTTATGGTTTTTTCACTCGATGAGCGAATAAATGCCGGATTTTTTTGCGGAGGTCTTGGCACCTACGTTGCGGCAGGAGCAATGGAATCGATAATGGATCATGTTCATTCGGAAAGGTTAAAGAAGGCCGATCATCTTTTTCACGCAGGGCGTCTTCAGGAGGCCAGGGAAATCTGTTTAAGCGTGCTGGAAGGCTATCCTGAACACAGTGGAGGTCTCTCCCTTTTGGCCGGTATCGCCTATGAGGAGGGTATGCTTGACAGCGCGCTGGCGCTTTATGAAAGGGCGATCCATGTTTCCCCTGATAGCGGATTCCATCCTTACAATATGGGGGTTATCACAAGTGAACTCGGAAGGCTGGAAGAATCTGTTTCGTATTACAGAAAAGCTGTTTCTATGATGCCGGACCATGTGGAATCGTGGTTTAATCTGGGCGATGTCCTTCAAAGGCTCGGTCGGATAGGGGAAGCCATCAATTGCTATGAAAAGGCGGTTGGTGTGAGACCGGATTATGGCAAGGCATGGAACAGCATGGGCATCCTCCACAGTCGGATGAACCGTCTGGAATATGCACTCAATTGTTTCAACAAGGCTATCCAGATCGAGCCCCTAAGCGCCAGGACGCATAACAACGCAGGAAATGTGCTGCGGGCGCTGGGAAGGGCAGAAAATGCCATTGCCGCTTTTGACAGGGCTATCGAGATCGAACCGCACTATGCGGCTGCCTACAATAACAGGGGCGTGGCCTTGAGTGAAAAGGGGATGTTTGGGGCGGCTATCCATGATTTCCGAAAGGCTGTCGAAGTAGATCCTGAATACGCAGAATCCTACAGCAATATGGGGAGTACCTTTCGTAAACAGGGACGGGTTAAAGAGTCTCTCTTATGCCACCGGAAGGCAATGGAGATAAATTCAACAAATGCAGATGCCCATTGCAGCTTCATGTTTACACTTCAATATGACCCCGAAATTAGTGGAGAAACCCTTCTTGATGAATGCCGGGAATGGGATAGGCGGCATGGCTCACGCGAACCTCCGCCTCGGCATGAGAATATCCTTGATCCTGAAAGAAGGTTGCGGGTGGGATACATATCCCCGGATTTCAGTGCACACGCCATTTCTTTTATCCTGTTACCCCTTCTGGCTGCGCATGACAAGACAGAAGTAGAACTTTTTTGCTACGCCGAGGTGCCCCGGCCCGATGCCGTTACTGAGTCATTTCGAGAATGCGCGGACAGCTGGAAGGTGACTGTTGGGATTTCCGACACGGATCTGGATGCCATTATCCGTGAGGACAGGATAGACATCCTTGTTGACTATGGCGGGTATTCGAGCAATAACCGGCTCAAATTGTTGACCTGGAAGCCGGCCCCGATACAGGTTGCCACCCTTTTTGGTCATGGTGGGGCTACTGGATTGAAGGCATTTGATTATGTATTGACAGATCCCTGCCTGACGCCCGAAGGGCTTGAATCGCATTTTTCTGAACAGGTTGTCAGATTGTCGCACCATGTAGCCCCTTTCCGACCTCTGTCCACCTGGCCGGAGGTATCTTCCCTTCCGGCCGCACGAAATGGAAGGGTGGTATTTGGGTCCTTTTCTTCACCGGACAGGATCAGTCCCATGGCCGTCAGCGCCTGGTGTCGTATCCTTTCGAGGCTTCCAGGTTCCCGCCTTCTGTTGAAGCACCCGGCCTTTTCAGATTCGGATACACGAGGGCTCTGGGCCGAGTCATTTCAGGCGTTCAGTGAACGGGTGGATATTGAGGATGTGCCAGGAGGGTGGGGTCGGAATATGGAGGTCTACAGCCGTGTGGACATCCTTCTGGACAGCCTCCCGGTGAGTGGGCACACATCTTCACTGATCCCTTTGTGGATGGGGTTGCCGATGGTATCGCTTTCCGGAAGACATGCGCGACAGCGGTTTGGAACATCCATTCTGTGCAACGTGGGGCTTGCCGATCTGGTGGCGCAGAATGGAGATGCGTACGTTGAAAAGGCGGTAAGGCTTGGCGGTGATCTTGACCGGCTGGACGGATTGAGAAGAACGCTCAGGGAGCGGGTCGGAGCATCCCCGTTATGCGATGCAAAGGGGATTGCCAGAGAAATTGAAGATTGTTACAGAAGCATGTGGCGGGCATGGTGCGCAAGAACGGATAGGAGAGGGACATCTTGATTTCCCCTGTTTTGAGCTGTCAAAAATGTGACGCGGTTCATGGCCTTGGGACACTTGGTTCCAAGGTTGAAATCAGACGTAGACCTTAAATGGAGTCGTGCTCAATGCAGCTTCCAATAGACACTGATAAAGAACTCAAGAAAGCCGTCACGCTTCACAATTCAGGCGATTTGGAAGGGGCGGGGCGGATTTACCGCTCCATCTTGAGTGTTGACCCATCCAATTCAGATGCCTTGCATCTGTTAGGCGTGATGGCCAGACAGATGGGAAAAGACGAGGAGGCTGAAAGACTGATATTGGAGGCGATTCGCATTTCACCTCAATCTGCAGTGTGTCATAGCAGTTTGGGAGATGTTTTTCAAGGTCAGGGAAGGACGACTGATGCTTTCGCCTCCTATGGAAGAGCGTTAAGTTTGGATCCGGCATGTGCCCAGGCCCATGCGAACATCGGTCTCTTATACCAGAAGATCGGCCAGGTGGAAGAATCCATTCGGAGTTACCAAAAGGCCGTTGAACTGAATCCGTCTCTGGTCGAGGCCTACAGAAACCTCTGCAAC
>JAWOIH010000244.1:0-11076 GCA_046484725.1 Candidatus Desulfacyla sp.
AATCCGGATATTGCGCCCCCCCCTCCGGACCTCGTCGCCCAGGATGTCGATGGCGATATCGTGGCTGCCGATGACGACGATGGTCTGTTTCAGCGCTTCCTCAGGCACGAGGAGCTCGGCGTCGATTTCCTGGTCCTGGGTGATCCCCTCTGAAAGTTGAGGGATGCGAAGGATCCCTTCCGCCCGGGTCAGGGTGGTGATCGACCCTGCGGTCCTCGCCAGGGGCGTGGCGACATAGCGTTCTCCCACCTTTCCGATGTTGACCCGCAGGAACTCCTCTATCCCGAGTTTGGATGGGAGGTCCCGGGTCGGCCGCACCCTCACGGTCTCGATCTTCGGGGGGGGATATCCCTGAAGGTTGTAGAGGAGGGGCCTGACAAACTGATCAAAGGAGAGAGCGGCTGAAACGGCATAGCCGGGATTCCCAACTATCGGTTTCCCTTTTACCGCAGCCAGGATCGTGGGTTTGCCGGGCATCATGGCAACCCCGTGGACCAGGATCTCTCCGATCTCTCCCACCATGTGCACGGTATAGTCTCTGCTCCCTGCCGAGGACCCGGCATTGATAATTACCACATCCGCATCGGAATCGACGGCCCGGGTCACTGCGGCCCGGATCTCCTCCTCAACATCCGGTACGATGTCATACAGGATGGGTGTCCCGTTGCACTCGCGGACGAGGGCTGCGAGCACCAGCGAATTGTATTCAATAATCCGCCCCTGTTTCAGGATGGTCCCCTCTTCCATCTCGTTGTGGCGGACGAGTTCCGATCCGGTCGGGATAATGGCGACCCGGGGCCGCCGCCAGACCCTCACAGAAAACACCCCGCCGCTGATGAGCGCTCCCACATCATAGGGCCGGATCCGATGGTTCTGGGGAAAGAGCAACTGGGTGGCGATAATGTCCTCCCCCACCTTGCGCACATGCTGCCACGGATAGGCCGGACCTCGAATTTCCAAGTGGTCGGCATCCGTCTGGTGGACGTTTTCCACCATGATCACGGCATTGAAGTGCTCCGGAAGCGGCTGACCGGTATTGACCCAGACCGCGCCGCGCCCCAATTCCAGCGTCTTCGGAAGCCGTTCGGTGGTTCCATAGGTCTCCTCCGCCATCACGGCGATGCCGTCCATGGCGGACGCGTGATAGGATGGCGCTGAGCGGTTTGCGAAGATGGGTTCCGCGGTCACACGCCCCGAACTGTCCTGGCTGTCGACCGACTCGATCCCGGTCCTCAGACCGGGGCCGAACCGGGAAAAGAATATCTTCTTGGCCTCTTCAAGGGATTTCATGGAAAGGTAGACCTGTCGCTTCATCTGAGGCCTCCATCGGTATAATCAAAAAGCATCACCTTCACCCTCTCTCCCTGGTAGAGACCCTCGGTGTTCATATGGATCCGAACCAGACCGTCCGCATCCACCAGGGTTGAAATAAGACCTGATTTTCCAAAGACCGGCACGGCGATGAGACCGGTTTCGGTTTCGATCAGTTTAACCCGGACATAGTCCTCCCTGCCGTTGGCAGACGGTATATTCCGGCTCAGTTCCGCCTCCACGTCCGCTCCCCACTGTCTCGGCAGCCCGGCATATCCGGACAGTCTCGAAATGACCCGCGTCATGAAGACCGCCGCCACCACGATGGCCGATGCCACGTGTCCCGGCAGGCCGATGACGGTTTTCGTCCCGGACCTGCCGATAATGGTGGGCTTTCCGGGGCTGATGGAGATGCCGTGGACCAGCAGTTCAAAATCCGGCAGAGACTCAAAAACCCTCAGGGTCAGATCCCGGGTCCCGACGGAACTGCCGCCTGATATCCAAACCGAATCTGCCTGGGCAAGGGCCTTTTCCATCATCCCTTTGAGGGAGTCAAAGTTGTCCGGACAGAGCCCCATGCAGACCGGATCCGCCCCAGCCTTCCGGCACAGGGCTGTCAGCGTATATTGATTGATGTCCCTCACCTGCCCGGGCAGGGGCGGACGGTCAATCGGCACGATCTCATCTCCGGTGGAGATGACGGCAATGCGCGGTCTTCGAAAGACCGGGACCTCGGTTGTTCCGAACCCGGCCATCACACCCACGTCCTGCGGTCGCAGACGGTGTCCCCTCCTTAAAAAAACAACGCCTTGCCTGAAGTCGTCTGCAGGGCCGATAACGTTTTCTAAGGGGGATACGGCCCGGCTCACCTCAAGGGTCTCTTCATCCAGGCGATGGCAATACTCCTTCATCACTACGCTGTCGGCGCCTTCCGGGACCATGCCGCCCGTGGGGATCTTTACCGCCTGGCCCTCTTTCACAACCAGGCCGGCCGTCTTGCCCATGAGCACTTCTCCCGCCAGTTGGAACAGGGCCGGCAGCCCTTCAGTGGCCCCGAAGGTACCCTTGGCCTTTACTGCGTAGCCGTCCATGGTGGACCTGAAAAACCCTGGGAGGTCTTCGGGCGCTGTCAGGTCCCGGCTCAACACGCGGTCCAAGGCCTCTGTTAGAGCGACCTTTTCCTCGCCTGCAGGACGGATCAGGCGGTCAATGATCTCAAAGACCTCGTCCGGCCGTTTTACTTCGAAAAATGATTCCATGAGCGGCTCAGGGTTTAGTGAGTTTATTGGGTTTATTGAGTGTATAGAGGTTATGGGGTCCGCTCTGCCCCCCGGCCAAAGGCCCCGCGCTGAGGGGGGGTCGAACACCCCATCCCCCCTCCTTCAGGGGGATGCCGCAGCATTGCGTTCACAATGTGTCACAAATGATATATAGCTGCAACAACAAAATACAAAAATATCGATCCGCCGAAAAGCTGACACCCGGATTCTCCGTCGGCTCAACAGCCAAATCCCGTTTCAGCGGGACGCATCAGCTCTCACAGGGCATCGCGGAGATCCAGGGACTCAGGGATGGGGGCAACGGTCTGAAACGGTTAGCAAAAATGACCCGTCCGGCTCCCGGACGACCTTCAGACCGAACATGGATATGGTCTTAATAAGGGGCCGACCAAAGATCAGATCCAGATCATCAGAATGAATGCCCAGTCTTTCCCGGGTCAGAGATCTGATATCGTGGTCGAGCTTCAGGATAGCAAGGATTTTCTTGACTGCCTTTTCGCCCATCGTTTCGATATTCCGCACGTCTCGCTCCAACAGGGCGTATCCACATCTTTCTTCATGGGACGCCATGAGTCTCAGCAGATTTTCGTCGTGGATGAGGTCCCTTCTATCGGCCTTGGGTTCCCGATATACCTGCATGAAATCCCTCTCATCCCAGCATTTCATGGCTGCGCACTGGATCGGCCGATGTTCATATATGGCACACTGCTTCCCCGGATCATCATAGAAGATGCATGCCCCGGTTTCTTTCCTTTCCCTGACCTTGATGAGTTCTTTTTCCGTTCTTTTCAATCCGCCCCGAATATTGTCCCGCACCAGCTCGCCGGCACGCAACGTATAGAGATTGGATCGTCTGATCGGGCCGTTTATGACGCGGGAGATGTCGGTGACCTGAAGGGAGGGACTGGAACGGAGGCAGCATTCACCGCATCGAATGCACTCGGTCCGGTGGTCACTGCCGGGGATGGGGGTCATCGGTCTTATATCCTAAGAGAAAGTGAACTAAAAATGGATAAAATTTACAATGCCTGAAGCTTAAACGGCGTCATCGCGCTGGGATCTTCCATCATCGATGTGCTCAAAGCCGGAAGCAACGGGTGGCGAGCATCCAGCAACCAGTATCCAGTATCTATTTCAACCCAGCCACGGCCTGGGCAACGTTGTAGCAGAAGTCGCCGATCTTTTCAAAGGCCGTGAGCATATCCACCAGGATAAGCCCCGGATCGACGGTGCAGACCCCGCTCTGGAGCCGCATGATATAATTCCCTCTCATTTCTTCCCGCATGCGGTCGATGGAATCCTCCAACTTCTGCGCGTGGGGCATAATCTCTTTGTCTGCCCGGCGGATGGCGTCCACCACCAGGGTCAAAAATTTGCCCACCTCGGTGGAGATCACCTCATAATCGTGGAGTCCGCCCTCAGAAAGGTGAAGATCGTGCTGAAGAAGTTCTTCAATGAGTTCAGCGATATTTTCCACACCATCGCCGGCCCGCTCCAGATTATTGGCCATGCGCATCAGCGATGCAACCTCCTTGGATTCCTCTTTGCTGATCGGGCGTTGCATCACCTGCACGAGGAATTGGATGATCTCCCTCTGAAGATTGTCAATGGTGTCCTCCCGCTTCCGCCACTCGACCAACTCATCCAGTTTGCCCGCCTTGAGGGACTGGATGACGTCGCCATACATCTGTATAACCGCTTCTCCCATTCTGAAAATCTCGGCCCTGGCCTGACTGATGGCCACATCGGGGGTGTCAATATATTTGGAATCGATAAATTTGATGTGGCGAAGTTCCTGCACCTCCTCCTCTTTCTTGTGCGGGGTCAACCAGGTGGCCGCCTTCACAAGGTAGGTGAGAAAGGAGAGAAAGATGATGGCGTTCACCACGTTAAAACCGGTATGAGCATTGGCGATATATCTGGAGATATTGGGTTGCTGACCATCTACCACAAGGTCCGGGGGCCCGATATCCATCATGGCAGCGGTGACCCACACGATGAGTTTCAAGAACAGCGGAAAAAAGATGATGACGAGGATGACGCCCACCACATTGAAGAGGGTATGGGCCCTTGCGGTCCGTTTGGCGTTGAGGCTGGCGCCGATGCTGGCGAGCTCGGCCGTAATGGTCGTCCCGATGTTGTCGCCCAGGATCAGGGCCACACATGCCTCGAAATTCAGCAGGCCCTGGCTGGCAAGGGCCATGGTGATCCCTACGGTGGCGCTGGAACTCTGCAGTATCATGGTTATCACAGTCCCCACGATCACGCACAACAGGATGCTCCCGATATGGTCGGCATTGAACCGGGTAAAGAGGGCAATAAAGTCAGGGTGATGCTTCAGGGGGGCAAATCCGTCCTGCATGGTGGCCAGTCCGTAAAAGACGAGGCCGAAGCCCAACAGCACATCTCCCGCATAGACCCCTTTTCCCCGGCCCAAAAAAAACTTCAGGAGGACCCCGAGCGCGATGGCAGGGAGTGCGTAGGCCGTTATCTTGAATGCGATCAACTGGGCCGTGACCGTGGTCCCGATGTTGGCCCCCAGTATCACCCCGATGGCCTGAACAAAGGTCATGAGCCCGGCATCCACAAAACTGACCAACATCACCGTTGCCGCGCTGGAACTCTGAATAATGCTGGTGACCATGGCCCCGACCCCGCATCCGATCAGGCGGTTATTGGAGACCAGGGCGAGGATCTGGCGGAGCTTGTTTCCGGCAACCTTCTGAAGCCCGTCGGACATGATTTTCATTCCGAACAGGAAAAGCCCGAGGCCGCCCAGAGATTGAAAGATAACCATCTTCATGATTCAATACCCTGTCGTGAAATTGACCTTCCGTTCCCACTGATTCAAATAAAAAGGGCCATTCTGCATGCATCAGAATGGCCCTTTTTTAGCAGGTAAAACCTTTCTGGTCAATGGTCAATTGACCGCATCAGCCGACCTTGAGGACCATGGCCCCGCCGGTGTCTCCTGCCGCACACCCTGCCCAGAGGAAATAACCGCCGCCTTTCATGGCTATTTCTTCAAGCCCTTCGATGATGATCCGGCCTGCGGTCGGGCCCTGGGGATGCCCATATATCATGGAACAGCCATAGTTGTTGAACCCGAGATCATCCGTCCCCTCGGCCTTGATCCCCATCTCCCGGGCAAAGTGAAGATCGTTGACGATAAAGGGGTTATGGGTCTTGATCACTTTCATATCCGTGATCTTGAGCCCCGCATGCTCAAGCGCCATTTTAGACGCGGGAACCGGGGCCGCGGCCATGTAGCCCGGCTTGGTCCTTGAAAACCCATAGGATATGATCTGTATGGGGATGGAGGGATCGGCGCTCAACTCCCTGGCCTTTTCCTCGGTGGTAACCACCAGCCCGCAATTGCCGTCGGCCGGAAAGGTTTGGGCCCCGAAAGAGAGCACGCCGCCCGGAACCACCGGTTTGAGCCTGGCCATCCCCTCTTCCGTGCACGGGGTGACCCCTTCGTCTTCTTCCACCAGGAGGGTCTTTTTCTTGGATATCCGGACCTCGGCCGGGAACATATATCGCTTCTGAAACGCCCGGTCGTCTGCCAGGGCATCCAGATACTGCTCATAGCGCCTGATGGTCAAGGCGTCGCACGCCTCCTTGGTGATCTTGTCTTCCTTGGCCACATTTTCAGCGGTCTCGATCATCTTGAGACCGACGTTGGGATCGGCATTGAAATTGTCCATCAGCCAGTTTTCGGAGATTACCTCCCCGCCCGGACCCATGGGGTTGGGCCAGATGGTGTGGGGGCCGTTGGAGCACCGGTCGGTCATGAGGGCGTAGCAGTTCTTGTAGAGCCCGGTCTCCACGCCCATGGCCGCCTGGTAGATGCAGGTGGTGGAGGTGGTGCATGCCTGGCTGAGGATCACTCCGGGGATGTTGCCCGCCCCCATCAGGGCGGCGGCCCAGGGACTCGCATAAAACTGATGGTGCTGGCTGATGGTTATTCCCAGGATGAGATAATCGAACATACCGGGGTCCCAGTTCTTTTGGGCCAGCCATCTCTTGGATGTTGTCGCCCCCAAGACGATGGAGTTTTCATTGGCCATGCTCCCCTGCCACCTGCTGAAAGGTGTTGAATAATATCCTTTGTACGGGATAAATGCCTTTGTCAACATAGTTATTAATCCTCCGCTAAAAAATGACTAAAGTGTTTAGTGACTAAAGTGACTAACGTTTTAAAATGCCTCACCCGGATAAACCGGAATTGTTAATTTAGGGATTCAGGGATTGAATCATCCAGCATCTAGTTTCAAATCTCAAATTCTAAATCTCAAATCTCTAATTCTCACTCCCCCCACTTGCCGTATTTTTCCCTGAGGATCCGATGAAGGATCTTGCCGGTGGGGGTCCTCGGCATCTGTTCATCCGTCACGAAATCGATGCTCTTGGGCCGTTTGAATCCGGCGATCTTGCCGCGCGTAAAGTCCATGATCTCCTTGGCCAGTTCGTCGCTTCCCTCATACCCTTCATGGAGCACGACGATCGCCTTGATGGACTCGCCCCACTTCTCATCCGGCACGCCGATCACGGCGATATCCTTGACCGCCTCGTGAGCGCCCACAGCGCTTTCCACCTCCGACGGGTACACGTTCTCACCGCCCGTGATAATCATATTGGCCTTCCGGTCCACGAGGGTGTAATAGCCGTCCTCATCCCTTCTCACCATGTCCCCTGCAGACGACCATTCCCCCTCAAACGCCTCTTTAGACTTTTCAGGTTCCTTCAGATATTGCTTAAAAAGCATGGGGGTCCGGTAAAAGAGTTCTCCCACCTGGCCATCCGGGACCTCGTTTCTGTCTTCGTCCAGGATGCGGATCCGATCGATCCCGAATATCTCCTTTCCGATGGACCCCAGCTTCTTGAACTGGTCTTCGGGCCGCAGCAGGGTCACCAGTCCCCCTTCGGTGCTCCCGTAGGCCTCCCACAGCTCCGCGTTTTTGAAATACTCCATGATGGCCAATTTAAGGTCCTTCCGCGCCGGCGCAGAGGAGATGAGCAACTGCCGGATGGAGGATACATCGATGTTGTTTTTGACCTCATCCGGCAGGGAGAGGAGCATGATGTAATGGGTGGGAACCAGGGAGGTGTAGGTGATCTTGTAGGTATCAATAGTCCTCAGGAGGTCCTCTGGATCAAAACTGATCATATTATACACGAATACCGGCGCCGTGACCAGGGTGTAGGGGAAGGAATAAAAAATGGAATTGATGTGGCACATGGGCATCACCAGCATGACCTTGTCTGTCGGACGGACACCCATATTGATATTATTCAGATAGTATTGAGCAACGGTGCTTTCATGGGTCCGCATGACCCCCTTGGGACGGCCCGTGGTGCCGGACGTATACATGATGACCCAGATATCGGCGGAATCCACCATAACATCGGGTTCAGCGGGTGAAGATTTTGCCAGCAGATCTTCATAACCCACATAGCCCTCGGGCACGGGACCATCGCCCAAATAAATATAATTCCCCTCAGGGATCGGCAGTTTGTCCTTGACGCCGTTGATGAGTTCCACAAAAGGGGCCTCCACCACCATGGCCTTGCATTCCGAGTGGTTGGTGATGTAGTCGATGTCCGGACCCGCCAGCCTGAACATGATCGGCACAACGATCTGTCCCCCCTTGGCGCAGCCGGCGTAAATATCCATCCATTCGCCCCGGTTGTAGGATATGACGGCAAAGGTATCCTTCTGCCCCACGCCCAGGTCCTTGAGTCCATTGGCGAAGCGGCACGACCGGTTGTTCCATTCCTTGAAGGTGAACTCCTGATTTTTGTCCTGCCATCCCAGTTTGTCCGGATAATTGATGGCATTCATTTTTACCATGGTCCCTGCGTGCATCCATTTGCTGACGTTCATTTCAAACCCTCCCTCTTTCTTTTAGTTCAAACATCATCATATTACCGGATCGCTGCTTCCATGGCAAAGAGCGCGGCACCCACGGCCCCGGTCAATTGGGGATGCTCGGGGACCAGGACGTCGCGGGAAGTGATCTCCTTCACCATATCCACCAGATAAGGGTTGTGCGCCACGACCCCCCCTGTCATGGCCACCCGATCCGTCAGGGAATCCATTTCCAGGACCCGCTTGATCACAGAAAAGAACAGGCCTTTTACAATATCCGGGACCTTCTTCCCCTGCCGGATCTTCTCCAGCACCTCAGTCCCCGAAAAAACCGTGCAATAGCTTCCCAGCTCCACCATCTCCGTGGATTGACGGGCCAGGGCATCCATCTCTTCCAGGGGGATATCCAGGCGGGCCGACATCTCTTCGAGAAAGGCCCCGGTCCCTGCCGCGCATTTCCGGTTCATCTTGAAATTGATCCGCCGACCCTGTTCGTCCAGCTTGATGACCTTGTTGTCCTGACCGCCGATGTCGATAATGGTCATGGCCATGGGAAAATAATGGTAACACCCCTTGGCGTGGCAACCGATCTCCGTCTTGGTCTCACTGCTGAAGGCCACGTTCTTGCGTCCGTAGCCCGTGGAGACGCAGTATCGAATAGCCTCTCTGGACACGCCGGCCATTAAAAGTGCCGCCTCCAGACAGATCTCAGACGTGCCGGAGAAGTCGGTCCCGGACTTGCGGACACAATGTCCGATCAGGTTCGCCTCTCTATCCAGAATCGCCACCTTGGTGCGGGAGGCCCCCACATCCACGCCTGCGAATACCCCTTCAATACTGTTGGTCATTGCCCATTGACACCCCATGCCTTAACCCGGACAAACCGGAACAAAACAATCTCACACGGAGCCACAGAGACACGGAGATTTTTTAACTGAATGGTCCTGTTGTCTATTTTTCGCTCCCTGCTCCCTGCTCCTTGCCCCCCGCTCCTTGCCCCCGGCCCCTCACTCCTCCAGCTGCTCGATAAAGGCCTCGATATTGGTCTTGGCCTGCTCCTCGGAATAGCATCGCAGATCGCACAGGTCCCCATTGATGGTGAGGACCGGAATATCCAATATCTTGCTGAGACGTTCAGGCATGCCGTAGCGGTTGTTGGAATTGTTGGGACAGGTCTTGGCGTCGTGAAAGATAATCCCGTTAAATCTAAACTTCTCGAAGCACTCTGCAATATACTTCTCTTTAAAGGGTTCGTCCCTGACGATGAAGAGTTCGGTGTATGCCTCGGCCATGCTCTCAAACGGCCTTGCGGGGTCAAGCTGATCAAAAATCCAGCTGTTGCAATAGGTTGACGCCACCACACAGGCCTTGAGAGAAGAAAACTGCTCGGACAGGGGTCTGAGTTTGCCCCAGATCGGCATCCCTTCCCAGTAGAGACGGTGTCTTTCTCCCTCCACCGCCGCCACGCCGTCTATGACCCTTTGTTCCAATTCCGGCAGGAGGAGTTCATAGTATTCCACCCCCTCCCTGGTGCCCCGCGCCACCACAGCCGGCCCCATGTGGATGGTTGCGTCAAAAAAGGTCCACGGAGAGGGGATGGCCGCGGCCGTCTCGAGGCAGGCCCGCCAGAGCTCGGAGGTGCGTCTCGAATATCCGACCGCCTCCTTGAAGCGATCCATATCGAATTTTTCCCCGCTCACCGCCTCCAGCTTGGGCACCAGTTCCTCTATCTGTGCGGCAATATCCTTGATCTGGATCGGCTCGATATCGCCGATGTCCCTGTGGGTATGCACCCCCACCAGCGGCACATTGAGTTCCCGCGAATACCAGGCAAACCAGTCCTGAACGTCCCTGCACTGGTTGGTATTATAGACGAGCACGTCCGGCCGGGGGACGGATTCGATGTTATAGGCCATTGTGAGGGGGGTCTTCTTCTGCAAATAGGATCCGATGTCGCAGGTCAGATAAGAACAGATGTCAGGGGAATATCCAAGGGCATTGGCATAGGGGATCAGGTCGGTCGCCATGCGGGTCGCCCCCAGCATGGCCCCATGATTTTCAGGAAAATAGACCAGAAAGCCCATGCCCCGAAGGAGTTCGGCAGGCCCCACGCTGGTGCACCATGCGATCTTCTTCGAACCGGTCTTGACAGCCTCATCCATCTCGTAAAAATGGTCGGCCATGATCTTTTTGCAGACCTTGGTCGCTTCAATCTTCTTTCGTGTTACTTTTTTTTCTTCAGTCATCTCATTCCCCGTTTTAACTCCAACGTCCTAAAGCGGATAACCGCAACCAACCCCGGCAAGGCGGGGCTCACACAAAGCCACTAAGCCACAAAGGGGATTTATTTTAGGGCTTTGTAATGAATTTTTTTCTTTTTCTCTGTGTCTTTGTGTCTCCGTGTGAGTCACCAGAATCCAGTATCGAGTATCCAGCATCCAGTCTCACTCCGCCATCTGCTGGGCCACGATCTCCGTGATATCCATAACCTTGATCTTTCCCCGTTCCTGCTTGGGGATGGCCTTGGCGCCCTTTTTCAGGTTGTCCTTGCAGGCTGCACAGCCCGAGACGATGATCTCGGCGCCCACGGCCAGGGCGTCTCTCACCCGTTCG
>JAWOIH010000277.1:0-9656 GCA_046484725.1 Candidatus Desulfacyla sp.
ATCCCCTGGGCCTTCCCGGATTCATCCACAAAATTCATGGGGGGGCAGTCGTTGATAACACCGAAGTGGATGGTCGGGTGCTCCCGAAGCCAGGGCTGCTCTTCAGGTGAGAGCGAAACTGCTGGCGCGGCCGCCGCTTCGTCAAGATCCACCCATTTCTTCAGGATGAGGCTGATTTCGTCCCGGCGCAGGTCATCCAGGGCCTTTTGAAGGATATCTCTCAAAACGGGCCAGTCCTTGCGGACCCCAATCGCATTGATGGAACGGGTTTCCTGTATCTTGCCGTGGACCTTGAGGTTAGTGATCAGTTCCCGTTCCATGATGTACATGGCCACGGCGCGGTTTCCAACGTAAGCATCTATGATCCCTTTGGAAACGGCATCCAGGGCGTCGCTGGTGGTATCGAACAGACTCACCCTGATCCCGGGATATTTTTCCTGGAACACGCGTTCAATAAAGAATTGACGTTCCACACCCACGATCTTTCCTGCGAGTTGGGAAAGATCCTCGTAATAAGGCGCATCTTTTCGCGCGATAATGCTGTGGGGAATATTCAGATACGGTTTGGTGAAGTGAAAAACGGCCTCACGATCGGGCCGTGGCGTGATGTCCATCAGGCCGTCGATGCGCTTCTCCTTGACTCCCTCCACCATCTCTGTCCAGGGAAGAGGCACGATCTTCAGTCGGCCGCCCAACCGTCCATTCAAGGCCCTGATAAACCCCACGCCGATCCCCTGGGGCGTGCCGTCCGCGTCGGTGTAATCCATGGGGGGCCAGGCCTGATTGATGGCGATGGCGATCTCGGGATGGTCTGCCAGCCAGGCCGATTCTTCAGGGGTAAGAGACAGGTCCCGTGCGGCCGGTTTTCCTGGGTCATGGCGAGAAACACCGGGCGAGCTTTGTGCCATACCCTCTTTGACCGGAACGGATGCAATGGAAGGAAACAGCAACGGTTTCTGAATTGCCGGAACTGCCAGCAAGACAATTGTCAGCCATTTCAACAAGTGGCCACAGTCCCGATTGGATTTCTGGTCCATAGGCGTCTCACAACAACAGGTTCTACGAACGTTTGTGGGAGGGAGGGCTTAAAGCCCGGACTTCCTACGAGACCATAGCACCGTCTTTCTGTGACGGGTGCTGAGCAGTCCCTTTCTTAAAACCAGGCTACAGGTGGTTCTGCTTTTCGTGAGTGAGGCTACGTGACGTGACAAGAAATCCCTTTTCTGACAGGAGAGTATAGATGAATCGTTTCGGCATGTCAAGATTGGGCCGGGCGATCAGCAATTCTCTTTTGCCTTTGGCACTGATGCAATCCGTTTGTAGTGAGGCCGTTAGGCCGTGAATAATCGCCTGACGGCGACACTACGAACGGGATATGTGGCACCATCGATCGCAAAATGAGAATTGCTGAGGGCGATTGATGCATGACTGAAACGGATCGGATAAAGAAAGAAAGGGCGTATTGCGGGTCTGGTTTGTGCTCCTCTATTAGACGCCAGGCCCGCAATACGTTCCGTTATTACCTCGGGGTGTCCCCAGGAATCCATTCATCCTGGACTCGCGCTAAAATCCATTGACGTCGTCATCCTCAAAGGGGATGATCTCTTCGGGCTTCGTCTTCTTCCCCTCTTTCAGCACCAGTCTTGGCGTGCCGGTCTGTTTCGCATGATGGACCGCAGCTCTTGATGCGGGCCGACGGCCTGTTTGGGGAGAGGCCGCTGCCTTTTGGCCCTCCTCTTCGTTCCCGCCGATGACGCGGACCAGATCGCTCACAATACTGCGCATCTCCTCGGCCTGGGCGTTCATTTCCTCGGACGCTGAGGCCGACTCCTCGGCATTGGCCGCATTCTGCTGGGTCACCTTGTCCATTTCCACCACGGCCTGATTGATCTGCTCGATCCCCTTGGCCTGCTCGGAGGATGCCGCCGCGATCTCATTGACCAGTTCGCCGACCTTTCGAACCCTCACCACCGTCTCAGCAAAGGCCTCGCTGGTCCCGCTCACCACCTTGGAGCCCTCCGCCACCTTTTTCACCGTGTCTTCGATGAGACCGGCCGTGTTTTTGGCTGCTTCAGCGGCCCGCAGGGCAAGGTTTCTTACCTCATCGGCCACCACGGCAAACCCGGCCCCGGCCTCTCCGGCCCTCGCCGCCTCCACCGCCGCATTCAGGGCCAGCAAATTCGTCTGGAACGCGATTTCATCGATGGTCTTGATGATCTTCTGCGTCTCCTCGCTGGCTGTGGAGATCTCTTTCATGGATGTGGTCAGGTTTTCCATGGAGGCGTCCGCCTGGCTGATGACCTGATTGGCCTCCTTCATGAGGCTGTCCGCCTCATTGGCATTGGCCGCGTTCTGCTTGGTCATGGAAGACATTTCTTCCAGAGAGGAAGAGGTCTCTTCCAGAGAGGCCGCGGATTCCGATGCCCCTTCGGCCAACGACTGGCTGGCAGCGGATACCTGACTCGCGGCAGATGCCACCTGCTCCGAACCCTCATTGAGCCCGTGGGCCGCGGTCATGATGGGCCGGGTGATCCCCCGCGCAAAGAAGAGGACTGCCAGGATGGTGGCGGCCAGGAAGATCCCCCCCACGAGGAGGATCATGTTCCGGATGGCACGGGCGGCACCCATGAATTCCTCCGAGGGCTGAGTGACGCCGATACTCCATCCTGTAATCGGTATCGGGGCATACCCGGCGATCTTGTCCTCCCCTTCAAAGTAATAGGAATCCACGCCGGTCTTATGGGCCAGCATACTCGCCATGATGGACTCCATCCCTTTGGTCTTCGCCAGGTTGGTCTCGAGGATATGCTTCTTGTTGGGATGGGCGACGACAAGCCCGGTCTTGTCCACCATAAAGGGATAACCGGTTTCTCCCACCTTGACGGAGGTGATGTTGTCGGTCAGGAAATCAATGTTTAGAACCGTTGTAACGGTTCCCACGAATTTGCC
The DNA here is from genome assembly GCA_046484725.1 of Candidatus Desulfacyla sp. Lineage (GTDB taxonomy): Bacteria > Desulfobacterota > DSM-4660 > Desulfatiglandales > Desulfatiglandaceae > AUK324. The sequence goes on from JAWOIH010000277.1 coordinate 2,950, forward strand.
GTCACCGGAAAAGAGCGGAGCACATACGGGCACCACGGGGAGACCCGTGCTCTTGGATTTGACCGCTGTACCCACATTGGCTTTCCCCCCTTTCGCCCCATGGAAGTAGTCTCGATCCGCGATGGATATACCCTTGAGGGTACCGCCGCTGCCGTCCGCAAAGACCGTCCCCGAGGGGTCGCTGACAACAATGGTCTCAATATCTTTTCCAGCCTTTTTCGCCGTGTCGGACAGCCTCGCACTCAGCCGGCCGATCGCATCGACAGCGCCTTGCACGCCCGAGTCGGCCACCTTTGCCGCGGCCTCTCTCGCCTCGGTCCCCAGGGCCATCTCCTCAACAAATGCCACCCTCTGCAGGAGTGCCAACTGCGTCATGTTAGCCAGATCTCTGGCGATGTTGACGGCCTGTTCCTTTGCCAGCGCTTCGAGGGAACTGGATGCCTTGGTCACCGCAAAAATCCCTATCACCACCAGCGGGATCAAGACCACCGCAATGCCGCCTGCAACCAGTTTAAACCCAAGTGATCTTCTCTTCATCTCTTTACTCCTTCCATTTGCATTATAAGATTAGGGCATGTTTCGCCCCATTATAAACAACTGTTTGACGGATAAGGGACTCTAAAAATGGCTCACGCCTGAACTCCCGAAGTGCCTATGCTACGGAACCCGCCGGTAGGTTTTACTTCGGAGAACATGGCGCCCTGGTTCCCGGCTTCCGCGCTCCGCGTTTCGATTTCCGCCTTCGGAAAAGGGAGGTTATCCAGGATTTTATCGAAATGAAAGGCTGACATCTAATCCCCCCGGCCCAGTGCAGCAGGAGGGCAATCTCCTTCTTTTAGACACATGGTCCACCACCTCCTTCAAGGCCTTCAGCTCAAATGGCTTGATCATGTAATAGATAACCCCCTCTCTTCGAACCTTCGATTCCAGCTCGCGAGAATTGCTCCCCGTCATGGCTACAATTCCCACCTGAGGCTGAGACGCCTTGAAAAACGGGATCAATTCATGACCCTGGATGTCGGGGAGGGAAATATCGAGGAGGATCAGGTCAACATCCGTCCGCCGGACCTTTTCGAGCGCATCGCTCCCCGTAGCCGACCGCTCGACCTGATGCCCCCATATCGCCAGGATCTCTGAGATCAGGTTCGCCACGCTATTTTCATCTTCCACGACCAGGATGTTCATAAGGCCCCCATTGGTATCACGTCCATGCCCGGACAAAGACACTCTCAAGGCAAGAGATGTGCCAGAAGAATGGGGGAATCCCTTAACTATTTGAAATGGATAGCATAATTAGATTGCTGAAGCGTTTCTATCAAGACGGGGGCCTGAGATCCGTCGGGACACCCTTGACACCCTCAGGCAACAAATATTGAGATAACCTATTGGACTTGCATTATAAAATACTTATGTGACAATTCTGTCCCGAAACGGGACTACGATAGCTCCAGGCTCTTGAGCTTTCGGAAAAGGGTCCTCCTGGAAATCCCCAGGTTGGCAGCGGCCCGTGCCTTGTGCCATTGGTTTTTCTCCAGGGTCTTGACCAGCAGGTCTTTTTCAAAATGTTCGACCGCGTCCGCCAGGGTCATCGTGTGCATCAGGGGGGCGCTTAACCGGGGCTGTTCCCACGTGGGGGAGGATTTCAAGTTCAGAAAATCGAGCCGGCCCACGGCAAGATAGCGGCGCAGCATGTTTTCAAGTTCCCGTACATTTCCAGGCCAGTCATAGGCATAAAGGGCCTCCATCACCTTCCCTGGCAAAAGAGACGCCTTGTTGCCGTTGTCATGCGTCTTGAGGAAATGCTCCACCAACAAGGGGATGTCCTCCTTTCGATCTCTCAAGGGGGGCAGGTTAAACGGAATCACGTGCAGCCGGTAGAAAAAATCCTCGCGCATCGCCCCCCGTTTCACCAATGTCTTGAGGTCCTTGTTGGTGGCGGCCACGATGCGGCAACCCGATATCTCGATTCGATTGCTGCCCACCGGCGCATATCCTCCACCTTCAATGGCGCGGAGCAGTTTCACCTGCATGGCCAACGGGAGATCGCCCACCTCGTCCAAAAAAAGGACCCCGCCGTCGGCAAGGGCCAGATAACCGTGGGTATCGGCAACAGCCCCGGTAAAGGCCCCGCGCTTATGCCCGAAGAATTCGCTTTCCATGAGGGCTTCAGGGATGGCGCCGCAATTCACCGGCACAAATTCATTGTTTTTCCGATCGCTCAACTCGTGGATGGCCCGGGCCGCCAGTTCCTTGCCCGTTCCGGATTCCCCGTATATCAAGACATGATCGTCGGTCGCCGCGGCCTTCAAAATGAGATCGTATACCTCCTGCATGACCTCGCTCTTGCCGATCATTTTCCCGAACCGATACCGGCCCGTGGCCGCATACCGCAACCGTTTGTTTTCCCTCCGGAGCGAGGCCGCCTCCGCCTCAATGGCCATCTCCTGACGTCTGGTTTCGGTGATATCCCGGAGGGTGGTCAGAACCGCCGGTTTACCCTCCCATTGTATGCATTCATTGTGGGCCTCCACCCACATCTCCCGGGCGTCGGCCCTGAGACATTTTATTTTTGTGACCTTTTGCTGGAAATCCCCGGCTTCAAACTCCTCGCTCATGGTGCAGAAGGCCTCCTGGGAATCTCTGGCGATGAGACCGATGGTTTCCCGGCCGATCAACTGGTCAGGACGGTCCCACCCGAGTATCTGAGCCGAAGCGCTGTTTGCGAAAAGCACTTTTCTATCCTGAAGGAGCAAAACCCCGTCAGGCACCTTTTCCGTCAGGAGACGATACCGTTGCTCGCCGGCCCTTAAATCCCTTTCGGCCAGAACCTGCTTTGAGATGTCTTGAAGGGTCTCCACGGCCCCAACCATCCTGCCATTGGCGTCAAGTACCGGCGCTGCCACAAAGAAGATATGTCTCGGGACGCCGCCCAGGTCATCGAAATAATCGGCGGCCTGCCAGGCATAGGGGACGACCTCTGATTTGAGTGCCGCTTTTCCCTGATAAATCTCTAAAAAGCCCTCGAAATCACCGGTCACGATAAGGTCCGCCAGAACGGGACGCTGATCCGGATAGAAGGGCGCCCATTGGCGGTCCGTGCCGATCATCTCCTTGGCTGAAAAACCTGTCAGCAACTCACATGCCCGGTTCCAGTAGGTAATCCTGTGATCCAGCCCGATGGCAAATTGCGCGATGGGCGTGCAATCCAAAACATTCAACATGGGTTTCTCTCTCTTTCAGTCGGAATGACGGACGTGGTCGACGTCGCCTGAGCCCGTCAATAAGCTTTCAGCAAGAAATGTGCCGGATTTACCACCACCCAGGCTTGCTTCGAATAATGATTTTAATATCAAAGGGATACCCTGACCATGGCACGGCCTGCCCCCGGATCGATCCGTCAGAGGATTTGCCCTCCGGGGCGGTACTTGACGATGGCTGAATGGACGGATCTTTTTTTCTGAACTTGCTTGTCTTTTTCTGTTATAAAAAGCGCCAATGGAGACCGGACATGGGCAAAACAATCAAAAAACAACAATTCTGCGGCCGGGAATTTTCTCCGAAAGAGGTGGCCCTGATCAAGGAGGTGGTCGAGACCTGCAACGGGATCAGCCGGACGGAACTGGCCTACACCGTGTGCGAGTTGCTGGACTGGAAGCGTGCGAACACCCGGCTCAAGGCCCGCGAGTGCCTTGATCTCCTGGAACGGCTGGAAGACCAGGGGGTCCTGAAGCTCCCTGGGAAGAAAGAATATCATCCTCGAAAGCCTGTTATGGAGATGATGCCTGTTGAACAGGAGCGCCCCTGGGCCGACCTCACAGGGAGCGTGGAGGCATTTGCCCCGGTGGAGGTGGAATTGGTAAAGACCCCGGAGCAACGGCGCCTGTTCCGGGAACTTGTCGCCCAATACCACTACCTGGGATATGCAATGCCCTACGGCGCACGGCTCCAGTACCTGGCCTACGTGACCGTGCCTCGGCGCGCCGTGGCGGCGTGCATCCAGTTTTCGAGCCCCGCATGGCGAATGAAGGTCCGGGATCAATGGATCGGCTGGGACGATGCGACCCGTGGGCGTCGGCTTCAGCATGTGGTCAACAACAGCCGGTTTCTGGTCTTGCCGCAGATCCGGAACCTGGCGAGCAAGCTCCTCTCCGCTGTGCTGAAACGGCTCCCCTCGGACTGGGAGAAAGCGTATGCCGTGACCCCCTATCTGGCGGAGACCCTGGTGGACCGGTCGCGCTATGACGGCGGGTGTTATCGTGCGGCCAACTGGATCGTTTTGGGGGAAACCACCGGCAGGGGCCGGATGGATCGTAACCACGAGCGTCGCGAAGACCGCGTCAAGACCGTCATGGTCTATCCCCTGGTCAAAAACGCCAGGCGTCGGCTCAGGGAAATGGAAATTGAAAAATAACACCCTTCAGGTTGCAGCAAAAGCGGAACGGTTTCACTGGGCCTGGATCATCTTAGGGACCTGCTTTTTCAACCTCTTTATCAATTATTCGATCCGCCTCGGTTATAGCGTCGTCCTCCCGGAGATGATCGAGGACCTCGGTTTCAGCCGTACGGCCGGGGGCTCCATCTACAATGCCTACTTCCTTTCGTATATAGCCTTGACCCCCCTGGCCGGGTATCTCACGGATCGCTTCGGCGCCCGGTGGGTGATTTTCGCCTGTGCAGGCATCCTCGGGGCGGGTGTCCTGCTGCTGGGGAGCGTCCGTTCTTTCTGGATGGCATGCACGGCCTTTGCCGTTGTGGGCCTTGGAAGCACAGGCATGTGGACGCCGGTCATCACGGTGCTCCAGCGCTGGTTCGCCCCGAACCGGAGGGGAATGGCCCTCGGCATCCTTTCCACCGGTTATGGCCTCGGTTTTGCCACCATGGGAATCGCCTTTCCCTGGATCGTGAACCAGTGGAGCTGGCGCTATGCCTGGTATTTCCTGGGGGCCGGGGCATTGACCATGGTCCTGGCAAACGGACTCCTCCTTCGAAGTGACCCCGAGTCGGCAGGATATCAACCGTGGGGGCAGAAATCGACCGGAATCAAACCGGCGCCGGCAATACCCTGCCGGCCTCAGGACACGCCCTTTTCCACCCTCTTCAGGGGCCGCACATTCTGGCTCGTGGGGCTCTCCTATTTTGCCATTTCCTACAGCCTGTACGGGATCACGACCTTCATGGTGGATTATGCCGGCTCTCAGCTCGGTCTCCCGTTTGAAAAGGCGGGTCTCCTCGCGACGGTCCACGGGACATGCCAGGTGATCGGCGTATTGACCGTCCTGCCCCTATCGGACTATATAGGCCGAAGGAGAATGCTGATCCTTTCCAATTCGTTGATCACCGCCTGCATCGCCGGGATCATCCTGAGCGGAAACTCGTGGGGCATGCTCTACCTGTTTGTGGGGATCATGGCCGTTTTTTACGGCGCCACCTTTCCCATGTACGGGGCCTGCGCCGGCGATTTTTTTCCAAGAGAGATGATGGGCACGGTGATCGGCGTGTGGACACCCTTTTACGGCCTCGGGGCGATTTCGGCCCACTGGGTGAGCGGACTCCTGCGTGACGCCACCGGATCCTATGATGGTCCCTTCATGATCAATGTGGCCATGGCAGCCATCGGCGGAGTGCTCATGTGTCTGGTGAGGGATGAACGGGCGCATGGCGCATAGCGCATAGCGCATGGCGCATGGCGCATGGCTGATAGGTGAGGGGTGAGGGGGAAGAGATGCTATCCGGAATTCTGGCCGATCCGCATTTCACGCATGGCCGACCGCTCGATAGCCAGACAGGCCAGCTTTCCAAGACTCTTGAGGAAATTGATTTCGTCGTGGGTCGGGACCTTTTTGGAAGCGAAGTAGATCCTCAGGATGGCATATGTGGTCTCGTTTACCGTGAAGGGAATGCCGATCACCGCCGCCAGGCCTTCTCTCTTGGCGGCTTCCCGGTTCTGAATCCGGGGGTCTTTGTCAAAATCGTTGATCAGGATGATGTCCCCCTGCATGATCTCGGTGATGCTCTTCCCGGAATCGATGGCCCCTGAGTTGAGATATCTTTTGCTGAGACCATAAGCGGAAACCACCTTGAGATGAAAGCTCCCATGTTCCAGAACACGAAGGGTGCTCCCTTTTGCCCCGGTCAACTCCGCTGCGAGGGAGACTATGAAGTGAAGGACATCGCTCAGTTCCTCTTCGTCCTGGTAAATCACATCGATCACCCTGCTTAAAGCGAAGGAAGAGATATCTAAAAAACTTTCTGTCATAATGGCGCCCCTGCATTCCTGCGGTTTCGGGTCACGGCCGGTGCGGCAACCGACCGGGTCGTTCCTTCTACTCTGTCACACTTCCGTCTTCCATGCAACTATTAAGTGGGCAGCAATTCTCATTTTGCTTTTCGCAGCGATACGATCCGTTTGTAGTGGGGCCGTTAGGCCCTGAAAAATCGCCTGACGGCGACACTACGAACAGGATATGTGGTATCATCAATCGCAAAATGAGAATTGCTGTTAAGTGGGTGCTGGATACTGGATGCCGGATGCTTTCAGCTTTGAGCTTTTGGCTCCTCGCTCGTTGCTGTTTTCTTGTTAAATCGCTTCTTCCCTTGCGCCTTGCACCTATAACGTATTGACCGCCAAGGGTTTTATGTGATAACAATTAAAGATAAACGGCGAAGCCAACCGGGAATGGAGAACCTAAACCCAATGAACCCAAACA
>JAWOIH010000301.1:0-7295 GCA_046484725.1 Candidatus Desulfacyla sp.
CAGGTGAGAATAGACCACCAAACGCTGGTCGGCGAAATGGTCGGCCGCGACGAGCGCTATAAGGAAAGCGTCCGGACGATGCTGGGAAAGGCACAGATCATCGGGCAGGAATTGCGGGCTGACGGCGCTGTTGAGGTGACGATGCAAATGCCTTTTTATTTCCTCGCCGGTCCGGCGAACAGGAGCACCCAACAAACGGATTCTTCAGGCAACGTTGAATACTCTGTTTTTTTGGGGAGCGAGCATTTTATCGGCAGCCCCCTTGAAGCATACGGGCATAAAAACCTCTTTCAAGTTCATGCCTTTGGAAATAGTGAAATCGCAATCCTGCAAAACGGCTGCGATGCCTTTGCCGCGAGAATCGCGGCAATCAGAAACGCCAAGGAATCGATTCGGATTCAATCTCTTATTTTTTCAGGCGATGAATCCGGCCTATACATTTCTGAGATTCTAAAGCAAAAAAGGGAGCAGGGGATTAATGTAAGGATAATCATCGATGAACTGTCCAACCCGGCCTGGCGTGATCAGATGATGTACTATGACCTGCAGAGGGCCGATATTCCGGTTGAGGGATATGAGGCGCTGTTCCTGCAGTGGGTGCGAATGCTGCCCCCCCTGACAAAGATGATACAGAATGCCCTTGAGGGCAAAAATATCTTAAGCATTGATCCGGATAAGGCGGAAATCCCATACGATCCCTTGCATGCCAATAAGCGATATCATGAAAAGATGTGGATCGTCGACGGTGAAACCGACCACGGCATCGCCATCATAGGCGGGCGTAATATTGCAAATGAATATTTCAGGGCCAACGACAAAGACCCCAGGCAACTCTGGAGGGATCAGGATCTGATTGTAAAGGGGAGCATCATAAGAGATATGGTAACCGCATTTGACAGAACGTTTACAGGACTATGGAACGAGAAGGAGAATCAGCTTGTCAATTTTAATGAAACCTGGGAAGAATGGAACAAATTATGCAACATGACGAATAGTTACATCAACCTACTCCCCAGTGTGAACAGCGAATTGATGAGCAATGTCGTTGCGATTGCAGGCAGAAAACCGGAGCTCGATTATAAGCCTGTAAAGGCGCGGTTCTTTCAAAATCAAACACGTCTCGGAGAGACCTACATCACGCAGGCCTATCTGAAATTATTGAATGAGTCGCGCGAAATACTGGTCGCCAATGCCTATTTCATTCCCTCCAAGGACCTCATCGCATCGATTAAAGGCGCAGTCAGACGAGGCGCCCATGTGAAGATTGTGACGAACAGCCTTGATACAAATGATGTTCCGGACATGACGATTCTTGGCCGTCACTATTACAGGGAGATATTATCGGTGAATGATGAGTCTGAGGTGATAAGACGCAACGCGTTGAAAGCTGAAAATGAGTTGATCGCCGGAGTCGAAATCTGGGAATGGCAGGGAGAGCTGAAAAATGGAAAGGGGACCATTCACGCCAAATATGCGGTTTTTGACAGGCGGGTGTGTCTGGTCGGGTCGCACAACCTTGACCCGAGAAGTGAATTCCTTAACAGCGAGACGGCAATCGTGATTGAAAATGAGACAGCAGGTAAGGAGCTTGCATCGATTTTCTATGAAACTGACTTGAAATGCAGCAAAAAGATTACCATGGCGGAGGCCGAGGATTTCTATTCACCCAAGGATATCGGCAATAAGATGAGAAAGGCCTTTGGCAGGCTTTTTGAACATTTGCTCTGAGTCGCCGTAGCCCCGATCTCCTGCGGCAATAACCGAAATGGGGTCCTCCCAGGTCCGTTTTTAGTCCCTCTTGCCCAATTCCAGGGACCGGGCGCACGCAGCGCTTACGGCCTCCACGATCATGTCTCTCAGGCCCTTTTCCTCCAGCACGGCCAGACCCGCGGCGGTGGTTCCGCCGGGGGAGGTCACCTTCCGGCGCAATTCATATAGGGAATCGTCCGATGCCTTTGCCAGATGGGCCGCGCCCAGGAAGGTCTGGACCACCAGGTTGAGCGCAGTCTCCTCTTTGAGTCCCAGGCCCGTCCCTGCCTCGACCATGCACTCCATGATCCTGAAAACATATCCCGGACCGCTCCCTGACAGGGCCGTTACCGCATCCATCAGGGTCTCTTTTACCTCGACGGTCTCACCCACGGCCCCGAAGATACGCCTGGCCGCATCCATGTGCGCCTGCGTGACCAGGTCTCCCGCAGCCATGGCGCTGACCCCCTTCTGGACAAGGGCCGGCGTGTTGGGCATGACCCGGATCATGGGGATGTCTTTGCCGATGACGTCTCGGATTGTCCCGAGAGGGATCCCCGCGGCAATGGAGATGATGAGATGTCGATCGGTAATCGCCTCCTTCATCTCCTCCAGGGCCGCCTGCATATGCTGGGGCTTTACCGAGAGCACCAGGATCGAGCTCTCTGAGGTCACCTTGAGATTGGAGGGGCAGCACGTGACCCCAAAGAGGGCCGAAATCCTCTTCATGGCCTCCGGGTCCTTGTCGGCGGCCATCAGCCGCCCCCGGTCGTAAACGCCGCTTTCAATAAGCCCCTTGATCAAGGCAGATGCCATATTGCCGGCGCCGATAAAGCCCAAATACGGATTTGTTGACATAATGGTGCCTCCTCAAAACTCATTTCTGGTTGCTGGATACTGGATACTGGATGCTGGATAGTGTATGCCGGGATCAGATCTTTTCTGATCCCTCACCTCTGACCTCTCGCTTCCGATGCGTTGCCGGGTTTTGATGTTGAAACCGCCAACTCGGAGTCCCTGGGCCTGGGCACCCGGACCTCATCGCCTGCCAATCGTGTAGGTGGGGCTCTCCATGTGGGTCTCCCGGCATTTTGGGCAGCGACCCGGACGGGTAAAGCGCTTCCGTCCTTCAAAATCAAAGCCGCATTTGAGGCACCGGGGCGGTTTCACCAGGAGTTTCATCCCCTGGGATGCCACGGAGCGTGAGATATGGGGGAGATGCTCATACACCTCCTTTTCGCGAATGCCCACTTCCTGGGAAAGATCGATGGCGGTCATTTCCCTGTCCATCAGGGCCTCGATCAGTTGCTGTCGAATCGTCTTCATTCCCCTTTTCCGCCCTTTCCGATTCGCGGGAGGCAAAGCCCGTGCCTGAGCGGGTTCGGCAACCCATGCAGTGAACCGGCGATACCCGAACAGATGGAATCTGTGTGTTAAACAGGGGCCTTTTTCAAGGATAATAACCGGGAGACCGTCCCCGATCAAGGGAAAGTTCAAAATTTCACAAGATTGCTTGACGGCCCATTTTTTTTATGATAGGGAGGGCTTTCATCAGAAAAAGGGCCGAAAAGGGTTTTTTTGCATATCAACATGGGGAGGATACGGATTCCGAACCAAAACACATCATTTCATTAAGGAGGATGAACAGAATGGCTTACAACGCAGTAGAGATGGCGGACTGGCAGATTTCCGAGGCCGCAGAAAAGAACATGCCGACGCCCGATGAGTGGAGAGACAAACTGGGACTTGAAAAGGATGAGATGCTGCCCATGGGCAGGCTGGCCAAACTTGATTTTCTCAAGATCATTGACAGGTTACAGAACAAGCCGGACGGAAAATACATCGAGGTGACGGCCATTACACCGACCCCCCTCGGTGAAGGCAAGAGCACCACATCCTGCGGTCTGATGGAAGGTCTGGGCAAACGCGGCGTGAACGTCGGCGGCGCCCTCAGGCAGCCATCGGGCGGTCCCACCATGAACGTCAAGGGAACAGCGGCCGGCGGCGGCAACTCCCTCCTGATCCCCATGACCGAATTCTCCCTGGGGCTCACCGGCGACATCAACGACATCATGAACGCCCACAACCTGGCCATGGTGGCCATGACCTCCCGTATGCAGCACGAGCGGAACTACAACGACGAGCAGCTTCAGAGGCTCACCGGCATGCGCCGTCTCGACATCGATCCCACCCGTGTGGAGCTGGGCTGGATCATGGACTTCTGCGCCCAGTCCCTCAGGAATATCGTTATCGGTCTGGGCGGGCGGATGGACGGGTTCACCATGCAGTCCAAGTTCGGCATCGCCGTGGGTTCCGAGTGCATGGCCATCCTCGCCGTTATCCGGGACCTGGCGGATCTGAAGGAGCGGCTCAACAATATTACCGTGGCCTTTGACAAGGCAGGAAAGCCGGTGACCACGGGCGATTTAGAGGTCGGAAACGCCATGACCGCGTTCATGCGCAACACCATTAATCCGACCCTCATGTGCACCGCCGAATACAACCCCTGCATGGTTCACGCAGGCCCCTTTGCCAACATCGCCGTGGGCCAGTCCTCCATTATCGCAGACAGGGTAGGTCTCAAGCTGTTCGACTACCACGTGACCGAGAGCGGATTCGCAGCGGATATCGGATTTGAGAAATTCTGGAACGTCAAGTGCCGTTTCAGCGGCCTGAAACCCCATGTCTCCGTTCTGACCAGCACCATTCGCGCCCTCAAGATGCACGGCGGCGGCCCCAAGGTCGTGGCGGGCATTGCCCTCCCCGATGCCTACACCAAAGAAAATCTGGAACTGGTGGAAAAGGGATGTGAAAACATGGTGCACATGATCGGCGTCATCCGCAAGGCCGGGATCAACCCGGTGGTCTGCATCAACCGGTTCTATACGGATACGGATGCCGAATGTGCCATCGTGCGGAAGGCGGCAGAGGCAGCCGGTGCCCGCTGCGCAGAATCCAAACACTGGGAACTGGGCGGCGACGGCGCCCTGGAATTTGCCGATGCGGTGATCGACGCCTGCAACGAGAAAAACGATTTCAACTTCCTGTATCCCCTGGAGATGAAGTTGCGCGACCGGGTCGACCTGATCGCCAAAGAGGTCTATGGCGCGGCCGGCGTTTCCTGGAGCCCGGAGGCCGAGTCCAAGGCCAAGATGCTGGAGAGCGACCCCAAGTATGCGGATTTCGCCACCATGATGGTCAAGACCCACCTCAGCCTTACCCACGATCCCGTCATCAAGGGGGTTCCCAAGGGATGGACCCTCCCGATCCGCGACGTGTTGATCTACTCGGGCGCCAAGTTCCTCTGCCCGTGTGCAGGGACCATCAGCCTGATGCCGGGCACCGGCTCCAACCCCGCCTTCAGGCGCGTGGATGTGGATGTCAATACCGGCAAGGTGAGCGGTCTGTTCTAAACATAAGTTCTGCCAAACATAAAAAATGGGAGGCCTCGAATGTGGGGCCTCCCTTTTTTGTGCCCTTTTGCACCTTCGAGCCTTCAACTTCGAGCGGATGAGGTCGAAGGGTTGCCGCGAACCTCTGGATCCGCGAACGGTAATGATTCAGTCATTTTTGCCGTTTGACCCCTTGCCTTTCGCCCGGGTCTCCAGAATGACCTGGTCTTCGTATATGCGCGCCCCCTTCCGGGCAGCAACCCCGCGATAGTAATCCACCAGGTCCCGAGGATGGATGACTCCCCTGGCAGCCAGTACCTTCTGGGTTTCAATTCGATTCGATCCGACTTTACGCAATGTCCCCTCATAGCTTCTTGTCTGCTCGCAGGAAGAGACCTCCGGCAAAGGAAGGGGGAGGGTGCTGGCAAATACCTTGACCAGGTCCATGCCGAACGGGGGGCCTGCCACATATTCAAAAGAATGCCTCTCGTCCGAGAGCGCGCAAAGACGGCCCGGCTCAAATGGCGTTTCCGTGTCAGGTCTGTCCGAAGGATAGAGGCGCGTCACATCTCCCTCCACATTGATGCCATAGACATACACATAGAGCGGTTCGTTGACCTGTACGAAGAGGTCAATGGTTTCCCCGTCCGAATAGACCGGAAAATCTCCTCCCAGGCCGCTCAGGATGCGCACCCTGGAAACGGGGTCCTTTTTTTCAGCATCGCCCAGGTCGGAGAGGGTTGCGGCCTGGGGGTTGTCGAGACGCGCCGGGATCAACTCCCTGGGGATCTTGGACTGCGCCGAACCAAAGAGCCTCCCCTTCAGGTCCTTGATGTCCAGGGCCACCGTCACATGGTCGCCTTCCACAAAATAGACCCCGTCCAGGACCGTATCCGCGTCCGTGTAAACCGCCTCCCAGGCGCTGAGGTCCTTGACCTCCTTTGCCTTGACAGCTATTCCACGGCTCTCAAACAGCCGCTTGAGGACCGGCCGCTCGTCAACCACCTCCGTCCCCCGCCACTGCCTCACCATTTGTGTCTTGAGGCGGGCCGTGAACGAACGGGAAAAATCGCTCACGAACCCCTGGTACCCTTCCCGAATGGGTTTGACATAGACCCGCTTCCTGCCCGATACAGCCGTCAGGTCCTGTACGAGCTTGACGATTTTGCCATCGAGGGTTTCCTGAAAGGCATCCCCGGGAAGACGCGTTTCCGGCATCTCGTAGGCCCAGGACTGACTTGATCTCCCCTCCTTCCCGTGACATTTGAAAAAGACACGAACCCGATCCCCTGTTCGTCCATAAGCAGCGCCCACGAGGAGGTCCGCATCGGGGGCGTCATACACAAAATGGAAACCATGCCTGCTCAGAGAGGATTCCAACTCATGCTGCAGATACCCGGAAAAATTCCAGACCTCCCCGGTGTTCATATCCCGTATGGTCCCTCTCTCCAAATAGACCTTCCGGCCTTCTGTCTTTTTCGCGAGTTCATGCGAAAAGGCGTCTGTTAATTCAGAGAGGGTCGAAAAGGACCCTCCAAACAAGGCCTCTGAAAAAGGAACGCCCTCCTGGGCACAGGCACGGGACCCGCACCCGGCCAGCAGCAAGACACCAAGCCCACACATCAAACAGAGTGCAACGAACACTCGCCTCATGGCCGCATCCTCCCAACGATCCATCAATCGTCTATCAGATTTTTCACTCTTCCCATGCCGCCCCCACGATCCCTCTTCGCTCCCAGTCTCCCACCACGGTTCTCGTTACCAAGCTCCAGTTTGGGAACAGGGAGAATCCACGTTTTTACCTCCCGGCCCACGTTTCTTCACACGACAGAGGCCGGGGGGGCAGACAACAGATCACTGAAGACAGGGATCGGACCGGCGTCATATAAATGTCGAATTCAGTGACGCGACGCCAATCACGGTCAAGTGGGGCATCATTTCACGATTCCAGCTGATCCACCATTAATTGAGATCATACAACTGATCGAATCCTAAGTAAATATTGCTTGTCTGTCAACCTGAATGTATTCAGGCGCATTTAATCGGGTGATAACAAAAGTGCCGCATCCATCCGATCCGGATTTTCGCCTTGCCGGGAGGAAGTCATCAAGTCTCCTCTTGACGCATGGAGTCGAATGTGGCAGATGTGAGGCG
>JAWOIH010000354.1:0-2733 GCA_046484725.1 Candidatus Desulfacyla sp.
CGACGTATCCGGGGCTGGCTATCTTTCTGATGGTTTTGGGATTCAATCTTCTTGGCGACGGGCTGCGGGACGCCCTGGATCCGAGGTCAAGGAAATTCTAGGGGGGCGTGTCCGACGGAGAAGGGATGGAGTACTTACTGCAGGTTGAAAATCTGGTGACCAAGTTCTTTACCGACGACGGCGTGGTGACCGCAGTGGATGACGTTTCTTTTTCCGTCAGACCCGGAGAGGTTGTCGGGATTGTGGGCGAGTCGGGCTGCGGTAAAAGCGTTGCGTCCCTCAGCATCCTGAGGCTGATACAGGACCCGCCGGGAAAAATCGTCGGCGGCCGGATCCTGTTTGAAGAGCGGGACCTCCTTGCCCTCCGTGACGACGACATGCGCGCCATCCGGGGCAACGAGATCGCCATGATTTTCCAGGAACCCATGACTTCGCTGAACCCGGTCTACACCATCGGGAACCAGATCGGGGAGGCCGTTCAATTGCACCAGGGCCTGGAAAAGGCCCAGGCACGAATCAAGACGATCGAGATGCTCAAGCTGGTGGGAATCCCACGACCTGAAGCCGTGGTGGACGAATATCCCCACCGCTTCAGCGGCGGGATGCGGCAGCGGGCCATGATTGCCATGGCCCTTTCCTGCAATCCCAAGCTTTTGATCGCCGATGAACCTACCACGGCCCTGGACGTGACCATCCAGGCCCAGATCCTGGAGCTGATGAAGGACCTGAAACGCCGCATCAACACGGCCATTATTTTTATCACTCACGATCTCGGGGTCATCGCCGAGATGGCCCAGTATGTTGTGGTGATGTATGCAGGCAAGGTTGTGGAAAGCACGGATGTGGTCACCCTGTTCCGGGAACCGAAGCATCCATACACAGTAGGGCTGTTCCGGTCCAAGCCGAGAATCGAAGACGAGCGGGAAAGCCTGGATTTCATTCCTGGAGCCGTGCCCAATCCCCTGCACATGCCCTCGGGATGCCCCTTTCACCCCCGCTGCGGGAGCGTTATGGACAGGTGCCGGGTGACGGAGCCCCCGGAGATCACGATCAAGGGCGAGCATTTGATCCGGTGCTGGTTGTATGAGGGTTCCCCGGAGCGCAAGGCCGAATCGGGAGGAAAGGCATGAACGCCACCGAGCGCCGACCCGTTGCGCCCATGATCGAGGTCCTGGGCCTCAAGAAGTACTTTCCCATCCGCACCGGCGTGTTTTCCAGGGTTCAGGGTTATGTCAAGGCCGTCGACGGGGTCAGTTTCTCGATCCTGCCCGGCGAAACCTACGGGCTTGTGGGAGAATCGGGGTGCGGAAAATCCACGATCGGGCACACCATGCTGAAGATGCTCGAACCCACGGAAGGCAAGGTCTTGTACAAAGGCAGGGACGTGTTTTCCATGGGCAAGCAAGAGCTCAGAAACCTTCGCAGGGAGATGCAGCTCGTATTTCAGGACCCTTACAGTTCCCTGAACCCGCGCAAGACCGTGGGCGGGGCCATCGGCGAGGCCCTCACGGTTCATGGAATCGCCTCCGGCGCGGAGAGGCGGAAAAGGGTGGAGCACGTGCTCGAGATCTGCGGCCTGGCCCGTTACCATTACCGCCGCTATCCCCACGAGTTCTCAGGGGGGCAGCGCCAGCGCCTGGTGATCGCCCGGGCCCTTGCCCTGAATCCCCAGTTTATTGTTGCCGACGAGCCGATTTCGGCACTGGATGTCTCGATCCAGTCCCAGATCATCAATCTCATGGAGCGACTGCAGGATGAGTTTGGGTTGACCTTTCTGTTCATTTCCCACGACCTTGGCGTAGTAAAACACATGTCCGACCGGGTCGGTGTGATGTATCTCGGCACCCTTGTAGAGGAAGCGCCGAAAAAGGAATTCTATGCTTCGCCTCTTCACCCCTACTCCCAGGCGCTCATTTCCGCCATCCCTTCCATGGACCCGGAACGTCCCAAAGACCGGATCATCCTCAAGGGGGACGTTCCCAGCCCCGCCTCTCCTCCGCAAGGGTGCCGATTCCACACCCGCTGCCCTCGCACAAGCGAGCTCTGTCGCCACGAGGTGCCGGAGCTGAAAGCGGCAGGCCCCGGACACCTGGTGGCATGTCATATCCTGCATGGGGAAAAAGCATGACCCCCGTTCCCCTCCCCTGGAAAGACGTTCTCGCCATGATTCTTGCAGGGATTCAGGTGATTCTCACGCCCCTTATGATCTTTGCCGCTGTAGCGGCCGGCGTGTTGTTCCTGGTGCTGGCGCTGCTCCGATAGGTGTAAGAAACAAAGCAATCCCGATCATCGGTTTCTCCCTCTTTCACCCAAGACAGCCCAGGCGCCAATAGTCGTGACCACGGGAATACCGTTGACGAACGCGGATGCTTTTGCAGCAGGGATCCTGCCATGGTCTCTTGCCGAGAGCGTCGGGAACCCCTTTCGGACCAGAAGGAATAGGAAGAAACAGGAGGCCAGGGCAAAACGGCAAAAGATCAGGGTGAAGGCGGGGAACGTCTCAAGGGCCACCTTGGTGGCTATGAAGGAGAGACCCCAGAAGACCGTCATGGCCGAAAGAGCCGCATAGGCGAGGGAAAGGGAGGGAAAAATAAGGGCCGGAGAGGTGCTTGTCAAAAATATAAGAAAGCTTAACCTATTCAAGTAGGAGGTGATTCTTATGAGAAAATATTTCGCGTAGCCATTGGCCATTCTATTGGCGGGTCTTCTGACGTCCGGTTGCGCTTTCAGCCC
>JAWOIH010000364.1:0-5190 GCA_046484725.1 Candidatus Desulfacyla sp.
TTGTGGCCAATACCGACGCGCAGGACCTCGAGAAGTCCCTCTGTTCACACAAGCTGCAGTTGGGTCCTTCCATCACCATGGGTCTCGGGGCCGGGGCTGATCCTGAGATCGGGAGGACGTCGGCGGAGGAGAGCGTCACCGAAATCAGAGAGGCATTGGATCGATCGGATATGGTCTTCATCGCCGCTGGAATGGGCGGAGGCACGGGGACCGGCGCTTCTCCGGTGGCGGCCCGTCTCAGTAGGGAGAACGGGGCGTTGACCGTGGCCGTGGTGACCAAGCCCTTCAGATTTGAGGGCGATCCGCGAATGAGAAGGGCCATGGAGGGAATCGAGGCGCTTAAGGAGCAGGTGGACAGCCTGATCATCATCCCCAACGAACGGCTCAAGAGTCTGGGCGATAAGGGTACGCCCCTCAAAGACCTCTTTGTGAAGGCCGATGAAGTCCTCCTTCAGGCGGTCAAGGGGATCGCAGACCTCATCATGAGCAGCGGGTTCATCAACCTGGATTTCGCCGACGTAAAAAAAGTCATGGAGCAGATGGGTACGGCCCTTATGGGCATGGGCAGGGCCAGCGGTGAGAACAGGGCATGTGAGGCGGCACAGAAGGCCATCAACAGTCCCTTGCTGGAGGATATCTCCATTGAAGGGGCCAAAGGGCTCCTCATGAACATCACCGGGCCTTCGGACATGACCATGGATGAGGTGGAGGCAGCGTCCAATTACATCAAAACCGAGGTCAATGAGAACGCGGAGGTGTTCTGGGGAGTGGTTCTCGACGACACGCTGGAAGACGAGGTCCGGGTAACCGTTATCGCCACCGGGATTGATGGTCACGAAATGCCCCAGGGACGAAGCTATCTCAGGGCCGTGGTCAAGGAAGCGGCCAAAAGCCCGCCTCCGGAGTATGACAATGTGGTGAGGCTGAGAGACGTGACGTCTGAGGATATCGAAGAAAGCTGGACGGTGAGGAAGAATGGCGTGAATCTGGACACGCCGACATTTTTGAGAGAGAAAAAGTTCACCTCGGAATCCTCCAAAGAGGAACCGTATAAGCAGGAAAAGAAGAGCTTTTTCGACAAATTCCGCTTCAAGGACAATCTGGATTATCCGACTTTCATGAGAGCAAAGGCCGATTGACCGCACCTCGCGACATTATTTCACTCTATCGAGCCCGGCTCGCAGAGGAAACCGGTGCGGTGAGAAAGGATTGGGGAGGGAAGCGGACGATCGCCCTGGCATACCCCAACTATTACCGCCTGGGCATGTCCAATTTGGGGTTCCAGATTGTGTATCGTCTGTTGAACCAGAGATCAGACGTCGTTGCAGAGCGGGTTTTCCTGCCCGAAGGCCAAGAAATGTCCCTCTATCTTCGATCAGGAAAGCCGCTCCTGTCATTGGAATCGCAGAAGCCCCTGTATGAATTCGAACTCATCGCCTTTTCTCTCTCTTTTGAAAATGATTACCCCCATGTCCTTCAGATCCTGGAACTGGGAGGGGTCCCCCTCTCGACCGAGGAAAGAAATGAAAGCATGCCCGTTGTTATGGCAGGGGGGGTCACCACCTTTCTGAATCCGGAACCCCTTTCTCCCTTTGTGGACGTCTTCCTGCTGGGTGAGGCCGAGGCCAATTTAGACGCATTTATGGATGTCTTCCTGGCATTCAACAGAGACGGAATTTCCAGAAGAGAGGTCATGGCCCGGCTGGCCCGAGATGTCCCCGGCCTCTATGCACCCCTCTTCTACCAGGCTGAATACCACGGAGACGGGACCCTGAAGGCCTTTTTTCCCATAGCGGACCAGGTCCCTCGAAAGATCCGGGTCGCCCGTCCTTCCAACGGAGGTTTTTCGGAAAAGGGGATGCCCATATCCGCGGTCACGACCCCGAATACGGAATTCAGCGACAAGGTTCTGGTCGAGGTGGGGAGGGGGTGCGGTCATTCGTGCCGCTTCTGCGCCGCTGGGTATGTCTATCGGCCCCCCAGATTGTATGCGTATTCACAGCTCTCTGCCGCCGTTCAACAGGCGATGGAGCGGACCGGCCAGGTAGGCCTGGTAAGCCCTGCGGTATCCGACGTGCCGGGAATAGAGTCCCTGACGGCCATGATCCTGGAGCGGGGAGGGTCCTTTTCGGTCTCATCCCTCAGGGCTGAGACCCTGACCCAGGGGCTGCTCGACACCCTCAGGTCCGCAGGACAGAAAACCATCACCATCGCCCCGGAAGCAGGCTCTGAAAGGCTTCGCAGGGCCATCAACAAACATCTGACAAGGGAGCAGATCTTCGAGACGGTCCGAAGGATATCCAGGACCGGCGATTTTTCCCTCAGGCTCTATTTTCTGATTGGCCTGCCCACGGAAACGGACGACGACATCCGCCAGATCGTTGAACTGGTCAAGGAAATCAGGCACCATATGGTCAAGGAATCGGCGGTTCGGGGAACCATCGGTCACATTCGACTGAGCGTGAATTGCTTTGTGCCGAAACCCTTTACCCCCTTTCAGTGGTTTCCCCTGGCGGATGTGGGGTCTCTAAAAAAGAAGCAGAAATGGTTGAAAAAGGCCCTGGCAAAGGCCGGGGGCATCGATGTGGGCCTTGACGTCCCGAGGTGGGCCTATGTCCAGACGCTCCTCTCCATGGGAGACCGGAGGGTGGGCGCCATTTTGCTGCTGGCCCATCAGTCGGGCGGGGATTGGACCCGCGCGCTCAAATTTTCCAGTATCAATCCCGACTTCTATGTGTACCGGCCAAGGGGGATCGATGAGCGCCTCCCCTGGGATTTTATCGATACCGGCATTTTGAAAAAGCATCTCATCAAGGAACATGATCTCGCTCTGAAGGCGGAGGAATCGGAGATCTGTCATGTGGGAGAGTGCCGGCGCTGCGGGGTGTGCGCCGGGTCACATCTTTCCAATTGAGGTAACGACATGCTCAGAAAACTGGTGGTGGGGCCCTATCAGGCCAATTGTTACATCCTGGGCGACAAAGAGACCGGCGAGGGACTGGTGATCGACCCCGGCGCCGATGTATTCCGGATCGTAAAAGAGATATCGAATCTCGAAGTGACGATCCGTTACATCCTCATCACCCACGGACATATCGACCATGTGGGCGGGGCGAAGGAGTTGAAGGAGATCACCAAGGCCCCGGTGTGGATCCATCCGCTCGACGCAGGCGGCCTCGGGTTCAGGCCTGACGGAGAGCTTGTCGAGGGGCAGGAAATCCTGTTGGGCCGTTATAAACTATCGGTGATTCATACGCCGGGTCACTCGCCGGGAGGGGTCTGCTTTCACACGGCCGGCGCCGTATTTACCGGGGATACCCTGTTCGCAGGTTCCATAGGAAGGACCGATTTTCCCGGCGGCAACCACCATCAACTGATCCAGGGTGTGATCCGGAAGATCTTTCCCCTGGGCGATGATGTGAGGGTGTACCCGGGGCACGGCCCCCACACCACCATCGGAAGGGAAAGAAGGTCCAACCCGTTTTTCCGGCGGTGAGACAGGGGCGCAAGGCGAAAGGCGTTTGGGGCAGAGAGCAGGGGGCAGAGAGTAGGCAGTAAGCAGGAAGGAGTAAGCAGTTCCCAGCAACCAGTATCCAGCAACGAGCATCCAGCATGAAGACTTCCGGTTTCAGCTATCATCGGCTTGTCAGTTACGATCGCGGTAAAATGACAGGGCACTCTCTGGACTGGGAGCATCAGCCCCTGGTCTATAAGCACTATCCGGGGGTTGAGCCTCTCCTGCTGCCGCAGGATGTTTCACTGCCTGAAACACGTCTCTCCTCTTTACTGAAACACCCTGGCACCGCTTCCGTATCCTCAACGATGGATCTGGAATCTCTTTCCAGGATCTTCCGACTGACCTACAGCCTGACCGCAAAGGCCCGGCACGGGGGAGCCGATTTCTACTACCGGAGCGTCGCCTCGGCCGGCGCACTCTACCCTGTTGAGATCTATGTGGCGACGGAGGGGGTCACACCGCTTCGGGACGGCCTCTATCACTTCTCCATCGCCCGCCATGGCCTTTCCCTGCTTCGGCCGGGACGCTTCACCCTCTCTTCAAAAAGGAACACAGAAGGCCTTGACACGACACCTCCGGCCCTTACATTTTTCATCACGGCCATACGCTTCCGCAGTGCATGGAAATACCGGGACCGATCCTACCGGTACCATCTTCTCGATGCCGGGCATCTGCTGGAGAACCTTGTCTTGGCGCTCAAGGCGATGGGAGCGCCCCATGTCGTTGCCCTGGATTTTGACGACGATGGGATCAACCGGCTGCTGTGCGTGGATGAAGAAAGGGAGGTCTGTTTAGCCATATGCAAGGCCCCTGGGAGCGCGCCATATGATCGCGAGGCAACAGAGGGAATCAATGATCTCGGCGATGACATCCGGAATGCAAGCCGGGTCTCTCGGAAAGAGACCGATTACCCTGCGGTTCGGGAGATCCACCGGGCAGGGGTCTCCGTGGTGCGGCATCCCGAATCCGTGCCCCCCATGGTTTCCCTGCTGGGGCCTGTCCCGCAGGCGTGGAGACGGCTGGATGGGGTCGACCCCTGGCCTGAGACCCTGAGGTATGCCGAGTCTGTGCTCGGGCGCCGGTCCAGGCGCAATTTCGTCAAAATGCCGATGTCCGGGGCCTGCCTGACGGCCCTGTTGGACGGTCTCTGCGCGGGCTGGGAGGTCGTCGCCGAGGAAGGGACATGTTCCCCGCATCCATCCATTGCCATCGGGTTTTTCGTGGGGAATGCCGAAGGGTATGATCCCGGGTTTTATCTGCTGGACACTGCGTCGCGCTCCCAGGGCCTGGTCCGTCAGGGAGTTTTCCCGGACCGCATGGCCCGTATCTGCCTGGATCAGATGTGGACGGCCCAGGCAGCTATCCATGTCGTCTTCTTGAGCAACCTTCAGGCGGTCGATCGGACCTGGGGTCCGAGGGGATACCGGTATGCCATGGTCACAGCCGGTCAAATGGGCGAGAGGCTCTATCTGATGGCTGAGGCCATGGGACTCGGGTGTTGCGGCATCGGCGCATTTTATGACGCGGAGGCGGCCGGTCTCCTGGGGCTGAACCCTGAATCCCGACTCTTGTACCTGGTGGCCGTGGGTCCTGTCAAATCGGGTCAGATCAACTAAAGCGGGTAACCGCAAACAAAGTGGCTCTCGAATGACTTTTTATTATCAAGGGGGTTC
>JAWOIH010000036.1:0-5534 GCA_046484725.1 Candidatus Desulfacyla sp.
GACGATATCCCCATTGGGCGCAACAAACCGGACCCCTAAGAGGAGATCCCGGGGGAACCGGTAGAGGAGGCGCCTCGGCCCGCTGGAATTGGCCGCCACAATCCCGCCGATGGTGGCGGTATCGCTGAAGGGAGGGTCCATGGGGAGGAAACAGCCGCTGTTGGATCGGTCGGAACAGATCTTCTCATCCCCGCTCTTGCTCAGGTCCTCCAGGGGGAGATAACAGCGGTCTTCCTCGGTTGCCAGTCTCGCCTGGATATCCCTGAACCGGACCCCCGCCTCCACGGTAATGGTCAGGTTGGCCGTATCCACATCCAGCATATGATCCATCCGAGAGGATACGACCACCAGATCCAGCCGCGAAGGTGTATTTCCTACGCCGATCTTTGTACCGCTCCCCCACGGGACCAGGCTCAATTTTTCCCGGTTGGCCATCCGGACCACTTCAGACACTTCCCGGCAATTCCTTGGAAATATCACAGCGCGGGGCCTCAGGTTATCCACGGCATACGCATCGAGAAAGGCTTCTTGGGTTTCAACCCTGTTCGATCCGACGGCTTCTGACAGCCTTGCCAATTTTTCCGCAAATTCAGTCACGTGAAGACTCCTCATCCGGACATACCGGAACCCAAAAATTCTCACACGGAGACACTAAGACTCAGAGAGTTTTATAGAGGTTTTCAGGCCCTTCTGTGTGTGCTTTGTGGCTTTGTGTGAAAAAAATTACCGGCCGCAGGGGTGATCCGGGATCAGTTTGCCCGGATTCAGTATATCGGCCGGGTCAAATGCACATTTGATGGTGCGCTCGAATTCCAGGTCCCTGTCGTTAAAGACAAAACAGGTCTCGCCGAGTTTTTCGAGACCGACCCCGTGCTCGCCGCTGATGGTCCCGCCGGCCTCGGCGCAGAGCTTCAGGATCTCCGAGGATGCCTTCAGGACCCTCGCCTTCTCTTCCGGATTCCTGTCGTCAAACATGATGAGGGGATGGAGATTTCCATCGCCCGCATGGAAGACATTGCCGATCGGGACATCATACTTCTTCCCCACCTCAAGGACCTTGCTCAGGACCTCCGGGAGCCGGGTGCGCGGGACCGTTCCGTCACAGCAGACGTAACTGGGTCTGACCTGTCCCACGGCCCCAAATGCCCCCTTGCGGCCGGCCCAGAGAACCGCGCGCTCCTTGTCGTCCTTTGCCAGTTTTACCTCACGCACATTGTTTTTCCGGCAGATCTCCATGATCCTTTCCGCGAGGCTGTCCATCCCCTCGGGCATGCCGTCCAGTTCGATAATGAGCACGGCGGCAGCGTCCAGCGGATAGCCCACCTTGATCGTTTTTTCCACTGCCCGCATAACAATGTTGTCCATCATCTCGAGGGTGGCGGGCACAATCCCCTCGGCAATGATGGCCGAAACCGTATTGGCCCCGTCCTGGATGGTGTCATAGATGGCCAGCATGGTCTTAACCGCCTCGGGCGCCCGCTCCAGTTTCAACATGATTTTGGTGGCCAGGCCCAGGGTCCCTTCGCTCCCCACCAGCAGGCCCTTGATGTCATATCCGGGACCGTCAGGGCATTTGCCGCCGGTCCAGACGACCGTGCCGTCATCGAGGACGATCTCCATGCCCAGGACATGGTTGGTGGTCACCCCGTACTTGAGACAATGGGGCCCGCCCGAATTCTCCCCGATATTCCCGCCGAGGGTGGAGACTTTCTGACTCGCAGGGTCCGGCTGGTACACAAACCCCCTTTTCAGCACCTGCGTCTGGAAATCGAGGGTGATCACGCCCGGCTCCACCGTGGCCGTGCGATTGGGGATATCGATCTCCAGGATCCGGTTCATCCGGGAGAAGTGCACCACGATCCCCCCGGCAATGGGGACCGTCCCCCCGGTCAGATTGGTGCCCGATCCCCTCCCCAGGATGGGCACTTTTTCCCTGTATGCCAGTGCCATGATCCCGGATACCTCTTCGGTGGACCCGGGGAGCACCACCACATCCGGCATGGCCCGCTCCAGCGAGGCATCATAACTGTAGAGGGTGAGGTCCATATCCGATGTCAGGACATGGTCGGCTCCCACAATTTCCCTGAGCCGATCAACAATCAATGGTTTATCCATGAAGGTTCCTTTGTGCGGGTTGCTCGTAACTGTTGCAGCGAAGGGGACATCCCGTCTTCAGCGGGACGGGGGACACCTTGCCAATTTCAGGCAGTTTAGGCACCTGCAATTTTTGGCACTTTTCTTGCTTGATATTCGTTACGGATTGCCCGCTGATGGTTGAACTGCCTCATAACGGCCAAGGGAGGCCACAGCGAGAATATTGCGCACGTTAAAATTGCGCAACAGGGGCGCCCCTCCAAAATAGAGAGAACATATTCGTCGACCGTCCGTTTGTCAAGATTTCACGCATATCGATTCCAAGGCCAAAGGATGCACAACGTCTTTTTTGTTCACAACCTCATTTAATGTTGCCAAATGCCCATTGTTTTTGGTATAAAATTAAATTTTACTTCCGTCTGGTTAGAACGAATCTTTTAGAGAAACAGGGGTAACAGAAATGATGCAGCGGGCACATATCATTGGGACAGGTCTATCGGTTCCTGAAAGAATATTGTCCAACAAGGATCTCGAAGGCATTGTGGACACAACCGATGAGTGGATCGTGCGCCGTAGTGGGATAAAGGAACGACGTATCTCGTCCCCTGACAGGGATGAAACCACCACCCATCTCTCGACACAGGCCTCAAAGAAGGCCATGGAGATGGCCGGGGTCAGTGCGGATCAACTGGACATGATCGTGATCGGCACCGTAACCTCGGATTGTCAGTTTCCTTCCACAGCTTGTATGGTTCAAGAGGCCTTGAACGCGGAGAACGCCGTGGCCTTTGACGTCTCGGCCGGATGTTCGGGATTCATGTATGCACTCAACACCGTCACTAACGCCATTCAATGCGGGACCTGCAAAACGGCTCTGGTGGTAGGCGTGGATCGTCTTTCAAGCGTCGTCAATTGGCAGGACCGAGGCACATGCGTCCTTTTGGCGGACGGCGCCGGGGCCGTGGTCGTCACGTCCAACCCGGGAGAGGGAGGGATTCTTTCCAGCCATCTGAAATCGGATGGCAAGTTATGGAATCTCCTTTATTCTTCCGATGGAAACGGCTATACGCCCAGCATCCTAAAGGGCCTGAGCAAAATGCCCTTCCATCTCAACATGAGCGGCAACCGTCTCTTTAAGCGGGCGATCGAATGCCTGTCATCCATTGCGAAAGACGCCATGAAGCACAACTCCCTTTCGAGCGATGAGATCGATCTGGTGGTTCCTCACCAGGCCAATATCCGGATTATCGAGGCCATGGCGGACAACATCGGTATCCCCATGTCAAGGATATTCACGAACATCCACAAATAC
Organism: Candidatus Desulfacyla sp.; assembly: GCA_046484725.1. Classification (GTDB taxonomy): domain Bacteria; phylum Desulfobacterota; class DSM-4660; order Desulfatiglandales; family Desulfatiglandaceae; genus AUK324. The sequence continues at coordinate 3,407 of JAWOIH010000036.1, forward strand.
GGGAATACCTCCTCTGCCTCCATACCGATCGCCCTGGATGAGGCCAACCGGGAGGGCTTGCTGATCAGGGGTAAAAATGTGCTTCTTGTCAGCTTTGGAGCAGGTCTGACCTGGGCGGCCTCGATCATGAAATGGAGTATGTGACACGATTGACGATTTTCGAGTGATGATTGAATATTGGCGCCCTGGGACCGCTGAGACCGGTTGAACCCTGGAGGCCAGTATCCGGCATCCAATATCCAGTATCCAGTATCCAGAAATGTCCACCTATGACAAGACATATGACGTGATCGTGGTGGGTGCGGGCCACGCAGGTTGCGAGGCGGCCCTGTCGGCTGCCAGGATGGGACACCCGACCCTCCTTTTGACCATCAACCTGGACCAGATCGCGGCCATGAGCTGCAACCCCGCCATCGGGGGACTGGCCAAGGGGCACCTGGTGAAGGAAATCGACGCCCTCGGCGGCGAGATGGCCCGGAATACCGACCAGACCGGAATCCAGTTCAGGCGTCTCAATACGCGCAAGGGGCTGGCCGTGCAGGGCTCGAGATCCCAGAACGACCGGGACCTTTACCGGAAACGGATGAAGTCGGTTGTGGAAAACACGCCCCATCTCGATATCCGTCAGGCCATGGTGGACCGGCTTCTGATACGGGATGGACGCGTTTACGGGGTCGAGACCCAGATCCATGAGAGATTTCTTTCGCGCACCGTCATATTGACCACCGGGACCTTCCTGGGAGGTCTCATCCACGTGGGTCTGGATCACTTTCCCGCCGGCCGCATGGGAGACCCTCCCTCTGTCCGGCTCTCTGAGCAGTTGGCATCCATCGGCTTCCTGGTGGGGAGGCTCAAGACCGGGACCACGCCGCGCCTGAACGGCCGGACCATCGACTACAAAGGGTTGACGGTCCAGACCGGAGACGCCGTTCCAAAACCCTTTTCATTTACGACCACCCATATTCCGCTCCCCCAGGTCCCGTGTCATATCACCTATACCACCCCCGAGACCCACAAGATCATTCGGGAGGGACTGGACCGGTCCCCCCTCTTCAGCGGCGTCATCAAGGGAGTGGGAGCCAGGTACTGCCCCTCCATTGAAGACAAGGTGGTGCGTTTTGCCGACAAGGAGCGTCACCAGATATTTCTGGAGCCGGAGGGGTTGAACACGACCGAGGTCTATCCCAACGGACTTCCCACCAGCCTTCCCGTGGATATCCAGATCCGCATGGTGCGATCCATCCCCGGGCTCGAGCGGGCCGAGATCTTAAGGACAGGGTATGCCATCGAATATGATTATATCGATCCGATGCAGTTGACCCCGACCCAGGAGACCAAATTGGTGAAGGGGCTGTTTCATGCAGGCCAGATCAACGGGACCTCAGGCTATGAAGAGGCGGCGGCCCAGGGCCTCATGGCCGGCATCAATGCGGTTTTGCAGGTGCGAGGCGATCCTCCCCTCATCCTTTCCAGATCCGAGGCCTACACCGGGGTCCTGATCGATGATCTGGTTACCAAAGGGACCCGTGAGCCCTACCGGATGTTCACCTCCCGGGCAGAGTATCGCCTCCTCCTGAGGGAGGATAATGCCGATTTCAGGCTCAGGGAAAAGGGCCATACGCTGGGTCTGGTCTCAGATGAAATCTACCGGGAATTTTGCAGAAAACGGGACCAGGTCGAGGATCTACTCTCTCGATTAAAGGCCACCAAACTGAAACCCGAGCCCGTGACCCTGGACAGGTTGAAGGCCGTGGGCGCCGCGCCCATTCGGAATGCCACGTCGCTGGATCAGCTCTTGAAGCGGAGCGACATCTTCTTTGACGATCTCGCCCGCTTCGATCCGGGACTCTCCCGGACCCGGGAGGAGGTTGCCATGGAGGTGGAAACCCGGATCAAGTATGAGGGTTATATCGAGCGTCAGGAGCGCCAGGTGGAAAAGACGAAACGGATGGAAACCGTCAGGCTTCCGGAGGATATCGAGTACGCAGCGGTCCACGGGCTCACCAACGAGGTAAGGGAAAAACTGGGCCGCGTCCGGCCCATCTCCATGGGTCAGGCATCCAGGATCTCCGGAGTGACGCCCGCAGCCATCATGGCTATCCAGGTTTATATGAAGGGATTGAGGTAT
>JAWOIH010000039.1:0-2606 GCA_046484725.1 Candidatus Desulfacyla sp.
CGGACATGGAAGTTCGCCCCACCCGACACGCAGGCCGAGGAGGTGTCGGTGCGGTTATGGGCGCCAAAGGCGTCAAGGCCATTATTCTCGACGACACAGGAACCAAGATGCGCTCGCCAAAAGACCCGGACGCCTTTAAGGAAGCCAACAAGAGGTGGGTGGAAGGACTCCGCAAGCACCCGGTCACAGGACAGGGCCTTCCCGCCTATGGAACCAACGTCCTGACCAATGTGATCAACGAGGCGGGCGGGTACCCGACCCACAACTTCATGTGGGGTCGTTTTGAAGGATGCTCCAAGATCAGCGGAGAGACCCAAGCTGAGACAGAGAATGCCAGGGGCGGCGAAGGCTCTGCAACCCACGGCTGCCATCGAGGCTGCATCATTCGCTGTTCCGGAACTTTTCACGACAAGGACGGCCATTACGTTACCAAGCAGCCTGAATACGAAACGGTCTGGGCCCATGGCGGCAATTGCGGCATCGATGATCTGGATGCCATTGCCATGCTGGACCGTCTTGACGACGACTTCGGCGTAGACACGATCGAGATGGGCGCCACCATTGGGGTTGCCATGGAAGGCGGTTTGGCCAAGTTCGGCGATGCCCAGGCGGCCATCAACCTGGTTAAGGAAGTAGGCAAAGGAACTCCCTTGGGCCGTATCCTGGGCAACGGCGCCGCAGTGACCGGCAAGGTGTTCGGGGTGGAAAGGGTTCCGGTGGTGAAGGGACAATCCATGCCGGCCTACGATCCCCGCTCCGTCCAGGGCATCGGCGTCACCTATGCCACAAGCACCATGGGCGCGGATCATACGGCCGGATACGCGGTGGCCACGAACATTCTCGGTGTAGGCGGCAAGGTGGACCCCCTGAAACCTGAGGGCCAGGCCGAACTCTCCAGGAACCTGCAAATCGCCACCGCTGCCATCGATTCTACAGGCATGTGCCTGTTTATCGCCTTTGCGATCATGGATCAACCCGAGACTTTCCAGGCCCTCATTGATACCATCAATACATTTTACGGGCTCAAGCTGACTGCAGACGACGTCACGGCCCTCGGCAAATCCGTCCTGAAGAACGAGAGGGATTTTAATGCAAGGGCGGGTTTCACGGCAGCCCAAGACCGGTTGCCCGAATTCTTCAAAAAGGAGTCTTTGCCTCCTCACAATATCGTTTTCAATGTGACGGACAAGGATCTGGACACGGTCTTCAACTGGTAACTCAACCTATTTGCAGGGAGGTCTCTCTGGAGACCTCCTTTTTTTCGCAAGCACTCAAACACGGCCATGGCTTTCGACAAAAAGCAAGATCAAAGAAACTCCATCCCTAAACCGAAACTTCTCCTGCTCGTCCGTCCGGAACTGGCGCCGGTCTTTTATGATCTGTTCCAGGCAGGGGTCTTCGTGAACGCGAAGATCGGGGCCACCATTCAGGCCTTTCTTTGCGACGGCCTCGGGTTGGACTCTCAGTACGTGAAAAAACGGATTCAGACCGTGTTCTTGAACGGCAAAGCCGTTGATGATCCGACTACTGCTGTCATCCCTGATCATGCCGTCATCGCACTTTCCGCGGCCATGCCCGGGCTGCTTGGCGCAACCCTGCGCAAAGGAAGTTTTTATGCCGCGATGCGAAGCGAGATATCCCATGCCGGACAGGCTGCCGTTTCTCCCCACGAGGGAAAGGTCCTTCTCAAGTTGTTCAACCTTCTTCCCGGAGAGATCGGCTCTTTCCTGCTGGATCAAGGCGTATGGGTAAAAGGCGATACCCTGCACAACCTGATCGTGAAGCGCCTGAATCGCCTTGCAGAAGGGTGCCTCCGGGCTGAACTGGACGGCAGGAATGTGGATGTAGCATCGCTCGCCCAAAAAGAGTGGCCTGCCGATCAAGAAGTTTTTCTCAGAGTGCACGCCGAGTAATTAGCCTCCCGCAACCGGCGGGAACACGCCGACCCTGTCACCGTCGCGCAGTGCGGCATCCACCCTTGCATGCACACCGTTGATAAAAATGACCTTCACCCCATCGAGGGGAACCTTGACAGATTCCAGCAACTCCTTCACGGTCGCGCCTTCTCGGATTTCCACCGCGGGAGACTTTCGCCATTCCTCCGGCATATAGCGCGAAAGAGACGCGTAGAGTCTGAATTCGATTTTCATCATACTTCGAGCGTCCATGAACCCCTCCCTCGGCGGCCTGGTTGGGAAATCCGCCCATTTGCCGGTGCATCAAGGATGACTTCTCCTCAAGAATCGTGTAAGTATCCCTGTATATCGTTCCTATTCCATCCGATGCTCCTGGAAAGGGCGACCCATGGAGGAGCAAATAAGCGCAACGATTCAAAACAGGTCGAGAAGCGTCACGGACCCGGCGGGTCGGGATGTCAAAATCATCGAAGAACATCATGCTCTTGAGATCGGTCGAGTCCATGGCATCGCCCTTTCCAAGGTCTACACCGAAGCCCTGCGGCTCGGCATCTGTCCCTACCGCTACCTCAGAAACCGGGAAAGCCTTTCCCTTGCAGAGCAATTGAGGTTGGCTGAAGCAAGGGTGGCGGTTGTGGGCGCAGGCGGTCTCGGGGGTTCGGTTATCTCCCTGCTGGGCCGGACAGGGGT
>JAWOIH010000123.1:0-6459 GCA_046484725.1 Candidatus Desulfacyla sp.
GAGGTCGGCCTGACCCCCCACGGGGTCTTGCTGAAGCGCTATCCCGCGGACATCCGAAATTGCGGCATCTCACGAATCAACATCAGCCTCGATTCCCTGAGGCCGGAGCGCTTCTTTCGTATTACCGGCAGGGACTGTTTTGAACAGGTTTGGGAGGGGATCGAGGAGGCGGAACGCGTAGGGTTCGACCCCATCAAGATCAATGTGGTCGCCATGAAGGGCGTGAATGACGACGAGATCCTCGATTTTGCAGAACTGGCCGTGAATAATTCGTATCACATCCGCTTTATCGAACTGATGCCCGTGGGCGGGGGGAACGGATGGCGTCCTGAAAGATTCCTGTCCACGGATCAGATCTATCAAATACTGCGGAGAGTGGGCAAGTTAACCCCTGTCATGTCCAATCCCAATGATGGTCCTGCCCAGCGATTCACAATAGATGGGTCCCGGGGGGAAATCGGGCTGATAGGCGCCCTGAGCCATCATTTCTGCGCGGTCTGCAATCGATTGCGTCTGACCGCCGAGGGAAGCCTTCGAGGGTGCCTCTTCTCGGATGAGGAGACGGATCTGAAGACCCCGCTGAGGGAGGGCAAGGGGGACGAGACACTCCTGCGGCTCATCGAGTGGACCATTGAAAATAAACCCGAGGATCATGGGTTGCTGGCCCAGGGCCCTCGAAAATGTGTCCGTCAGATGCACAGTATCGGAGGGTAAGGGATTGGGTGCTGGGTACTGGGACTGGGGAATGGGTACAGGATGGCGGTTTTGATCGGAGTGAAGGCTGAATGAAGATCCTCGATGATCTGATCTCGCAATTGAATATGGATGCCGCGGTTCAGGATATCCGCCAGGGGGTATTTCATACCGCGGTCGTGACCCGGTACTGCGGGCTGGCGGCCACCCTGCCCAAGGACGCCCTCAGGCAGAAACCGCCTCTGGTGAAGGAGCCCGGGAACCTGATGGAAAAGAGCGCGCAGGATCTGACACGGCTTGCCTATTCAGACAGCATCCTGGAGGCGGCCGTGGGCATGGCCGCCATCAATTCCCTCATCGAGGTGGACGCGGATGCCTGCCGGGAGCTGAATGCCGCGGAATTGATCATGGAAAAGGGAGAGGGGAAACAGGTGGCGATCGTGGGGCATTTCCCTTTCATACCCAAGGTCCGAGAGGTTGCAGCGCAACTCTGGGTCATCGAGAAAAATCCTCGAGGCGATGATCTGGAGGAGGACGCGGCCGAGAGCGTGATTCCCCGGGCCGACGTGGTGGCTATCACCGGCACGGCGCTGACCAATCATACCCTGGACCGACTCCTCGGGTTATGCAGCCCGGCCGCCTTTGTAGTCCTTCTCGGGGACACTGCGCCCCTCTCGCCCGTCCTTTTTGACTACGGCGTGGGTGCCGTTTCCGGGACCTGGGTGGTAGACCCTGATCTTGCCCTGCGCTGCGTCAGCCAAGGGGCCAATTTCCGGCAGATACGGGGCACACGGCGGTTGACACTGATGAGATGATGGGAATTCAGGAATTCAGGAATTGAAGGATTCTGGAATTGAGGGATTGACGGACTGAGGGCATCTTCAGCATCGGGTTTTTATTGGGTGTTGGGCGTTTGATGTTGGACGTTTGTCCCTTGAAAGGTTTCGGCCTGGTCTGATCCCGCTCAAGAGCGGGGAGGGCGCTCTCATGAGATACACAAGGAGGAAAGGATTATGAGATTTGTCATCATCGGCGGAGATGCAGCAGGCATGAGCGCCGCCAGTCGCGCCAAGCGAAACCGGCCCGATATGGAGGTGATCGTCCTGGAGCAGACGGCCGACGTCTCCTACAGCGCGTGCGGCATGCCGTATAATATTGCCGAACCGGATCGAGCGATCGACGATCTGGTGGTGAGGCACGCCCATGTCTTCAGGGAAAAGCAGGGGATCGACCTGAGGACCGGGCACCGGGCCGAGGCCATCGACCCTCGGGCCAAGACCGTGGGCGGCCGGACAGTCAAGGGTGATGCGTTTCAGTTGCCTTACGACAAGCTCCTCATCGCTACCGGTGCATCCCCCATCCTCCCCCGTCTCCCCGGATCCGATCAGGAGGGGGTGCTGGGTCTCAAGAGCCTGGAGGACGGGAGAAAACTGAAGCAGTTTATCGTGGACCATCAGGTCAAGAAAGTCGTCATCATCGGTATGGGATATATCGGCCTGGAGATGTGCGAGGCACTCCGTTCAAGAGAGATCGAGGTCGCGATGGTCAAGCCGCGACCGGTGCTTCTTCCCTGGTTGAATGATAAACTTTCGATCATGGTCAGGGAAGAGATCGATCGCAACGGCGTACAGATGTATCCGGGCCACGAGGTGAAGGCCATTGAAAAGGCGGGAGATGGGCTGCGGGTGGTATGCGCCGATCTAAAGCTGGATGCCCAGATGGTCGTGGTGGCCATCGGGGTGACGCCCAATAGCCGGATCGCTCAAGAAGCGGGAATCGCCTTAGGTCTCCAGAATGCCATTGCGGTCGACCGGACCCTCCGGACGTCCGTGGAGGACATCTATTCTGCCGGCGACTGCGCGGACGCCTATCATGTGGTGACCGAGAAAAAGACCTACATCCCCCTGGCCCTTCGGGCCAACAGGGGCGGCTGGGCCGTGGCCGACACCGTCACCGGCAAAGAGGTGTCTCTCGAAGGGGTGGCAGGGACAGCGGTCTTCAAGGTCTTCGATCTCCAGGTCGCCCGGACAGGCCTTTCCATGAAGGAGGCCGAAGAGGCCGGTTTTGATCCAGCAGAGGTCGTGATCGAGGGAAGATCGCGGGCCCATGCCCATCCGGGCTCCTCCCCCATCGGCGTACAAATGGTCGGCGACAAGGCATCCGGACGCCTTCTGGGGGTCCAGATGGTAGGAAAAGAAGGGGCAGCGCACCGGATCGACGCCCCGGCCGTGGCCCTTCATGCGAAGCTGACGGTCGAGGCCTTCAGCGAGTGCGATCTGGCCTATGCCCCGCCCTTCAGTCCGGTGTGGGACCCCATGCTCACGGCCGCAACCCAGCTTTTGAAGAGGATGGGGTAGAACACCCCGTCTTCTCCCATGAAGGTCCTGCTGATTCAGCCCCCGGTCAGGGATTTCTATCAGACGCGCATCCGGACCCAGCCCATCGGGCTGGCCTATCTGGCGGCCTCCCTGCGGTTGCAGGGCTTTGAGACAACGATCCTGGACTGTCAGACCGGCCGGCAACGGTCTATCCCGCTCCCTGCGCAGTTTGCCCATCTTCATGAAATCTACCCTTCTGACGACCGGAGTCCCTTCCGGCTTTACAGCAATTTCTATTATTTCGGCATGGGGTGGGAGGAAATCCGCCGGGAGATCGATGCCTGTGAGCCCGACGCTGTAGGGATCTCTTCCCTCTTCACGCCGTATCATGGCGAGGCCCTGGAGGTGGCTCGAATCGTCAAGCAGGGAGGGCCTTCCAGGATCGTGATCATGGGCGGCCCCCATGTGAGCGGAGATCCCCAAGGGGTTTTAAACAGCCCCCTGGTGGACTATGCGGTCGTGGGGGAAGGGGAGGTCCGGTTCCCGCGGCTCTTGAAGGCCATTCGAGAAAAGAGCCGTATCAGTGATATGGAAGGGATCGGATATCGGAACGGGGGAAAGATCCGGATCAACCCTGTGGCGGAATTCATCGACCCTATCGACACCCTCCCCTGGCCTGCCAGGGACCTGCTCGATCCGGACCGTTACCGCATCGGCAAGAGACGTTCCGCCATGCTCATCACCAGCCGTGGCTGCCCCCATCAATGCGCCTACTGTTCTGCCCGTCTGGTCATGGGAAATCGTTTCCGGCCCAGATCCCCTGAGGGCGTGGTGGAGGAAATGAGAGACTGCCACAGTCGCTACAACATCACCGCCTTTGATATCGAGGACGACAATTTCACCTTTGATCTGGCCAGGGCAAAGCATCTGATGAACCTCATTATCGAGACCTTCGGGGAGCGGACCCTTTGCCTGTCGGCCATGAACGGGGTTTCCTTTGCGGCCCTGGATCCGGAGCTTCTCGGGTTGATGAGAAGGGCGGGCTTTGGTTCTGTCAACCTCTCCTTTGTCAGCACGGACGCCCTGACCCGAAAGACCCTGAAAAGACCCGGCGCCGGTCCCGCTTATTTTGATGAGGTCGTGGAATCGGCCGCGCAGGAGGGACTTTCGGTCACTGCCTACGCCATTTTCGGTCTGCCGGGACAGACCCTTCCCGAGATGGTGGATACCCTGGTTTACCTCATGGCACGCCGGGTCCTGATCGGCCCCAGCATCTACTACCCCTCCCCGGGAACCGCCCTCATGGAGCGTTGCAGGGAGGAAGGGGTGCTTCCGCCGGACATGAGCCAGTGGCGTTCCAGCGCCTTCCCGGTGGAGACCAAAGACTTCGACCGCCTCGATCTGGTCACCCTTTTTCGTTTCACAAGGCTTATCAATTTTCTCAAAGGGAAGATGCGTAATGGCGAAATGGCAGAAGGGTCGTCGTGGGCCGATCTGTACCTGTGGTCGAGGCGTGGGGGGCAAGAGGACCCTCCCTCCTTTCCCCGTCTCCTTCGGCTCCTCTTTGATGAACGCTCCTTTTTTGGCCTCTCCACCGGGCCGGACGGTCTCCTTTTTGTAAAAAAGATCCCCTCTTCACAAAGGGTCATAGATCTCTTCCTGGACAGGGCCCTCGACCAGATCATCCTGAGGGCATGATCCCTGAACGCCCCGCCCAAAAGGCCGTCTGCCTCTTTTAGCCTGCGTCCGGGCATGGATCGGGGATGTTTCTGTTGACATGTCCAACATGACGGACTATGAAAATCGAGACAAGATTCGTTATCCGGTGTCCTTTTTCAACCCCAGAGGGAAAGAGGAATGGAACTGGTCGCAATTCGTCTAAGAACCCCGTTTCTCCGAACAGACGGAGGCGGGGGTTTTTTGTTGTTCAGGCCCCCGATGCAATAGCGCTTTTTCAGACAGACGCTGAATCTTATAATTTTATGGGATTGTCCCATGGATACACGGATCGGCCCGGGAATACCAAATCGGATATGACGCAAAGAGTGAGGCGGCCCATGCTTTGAGAGAGGCATTGAGGGATAGATTAAACCCAGGAGAGGGGGCACTGAGGCACAGGGCATCAGCGAGGAATGAAGTGTTTGTGGAGGGCGGTGGACCCGATGGGAACCGTGGATGAACGCAATAAGGGGATTTCCGACCCTTTTTTCTTGTCGCGGTCGCCGTCCTTCGACTCCCGTAACGAAAAATCAAGTTGTCGCGATATCATATGGGGGCTTGACTCTGTATCCGGATAAGGTATAAAAGGACGCCTCTTGAACATGCTTCATTATCTGTTTTGCAGGGTTCATTAAAACTGTTTTACCGGCGGGATTGAAGGGACCTGGATGGAGATGAAAAATTACTCGAACCATCCGAGGGCAGGTCTGTGGAATGAAGAAAAAGAGGGGATGCCCGAATCCTGTTAGCGTCGAAATGGGTTAAAGAGAGATCTCATTCAGATGAAGATTGATTTGCAGCGGCAGATAGACCGCATCGCGGGCCAGGTGATCTGTGCGTTATTGTCACTCTTTTCCGGCACAAAGAAGCCAGACCGAACAAATGCCCTACCCGAGAGGATTCTGGTCATCATGCTCTCGGAAATGGGGAGTCTTGTCCTGGCACAGCCGATGTTTGCCGCCATCAGGCAGAGGCACCCGAAGGCCAGGATATATGCCCTTTTATTTGAAAAGAACAGGGAATGCCTTGAACTTTTTGATGACGTATCGCCGAAGGATATCTTTACGGTCAACGGCGATTCACTCCCCGCCTTGATCAGAGACAGCGTCCGGGTGTGGATCCGGATGCAAACAGAAAAAATAGACACCGTGATCGATTGCGAACTTTTTTCCAGGATCAGCAGTATCTATTCATTTTTGAGCGGGGCAAAAATCCGGGTGGGCTTTCATCCCCATACCCAGGAGGGGCTTTACCGGGGCAGTTTTATCAATCGGCCGGTGATGTATAATCCCTACCATCACATATCCGAGCAGTTTGTGACCCTGGCCCATGGCATCCATCCGGAATCGGATGGGATGCCCATGGTTAAGCGCAACGTGGAGGAGGGCGATCCTCTGCTGCCTCAAGTGGATGTGGGGGAAGCGGCGATTGAGACGCTGCGCCGTCGCTTGATGTCGGATTTTCCCGGAATTGAAGGCAAAAAGATGATCCTTCTTTACCCGGGGGGCGGGTTGTTGCCCATAAGGGCGTGGCCCATAGACAACTTCTGCGTAGTGGCGGAGGAGCTGCTGAAAATGGGCTATGGCGTGGGGATCATCGGGTTGAGAGAAGACCACGGACTCGCCCGCAGGATCACATCTTATTTAGGGGACAACGCCTGTTTCGACCTGACAGGGTACACCCGCACCGTAAGAGAACTCATCACGCTCTTCCATTTGGCATCACTCCT
>JAWOIH010000258.1:0-3793 GCA_046484725.1 Candidatus Desulfacyla sp.
CCTTGGCATTATAACAGATCTCCTCCGCCATGCCGAGGGAGGCGGATGGGTCCACATAGACATGGCAGACGCCTTTGTAATGCTTCAACACCGGTATCCTGGAATGCTCGGCGACGAACCGAATGAGTCCCTCTCCACCCCTTGGGATAATGACGTCGATCCACTCATCCAGGCCGATGAGGATGTTGACGGCCTCCCTGTCGGTCGTGGGCACGACCTGGACGGCCTTCTCGGGGACCCCGGTCTCCTTCAGGGCCTCGGCCAGGATCCGGCCCAGAATGATATTGGAGTGAATGGCCTCTGAGCCCCCTTTCAGGATCACCGCATTACCCGATTTGAGACAGAGACCGGCCGCATCCACGGTCACGTTGGGCCGCGATTCAAAGATGAATCCGATGACGCCCAGGGGGATCCGAACCCGGCCCACCTGAAGACCGTTGGGCCGTTTCCACATGCCCGTGATCTCGCCCACCGGATCGGGCAGGCCCGCCACCTCCCGAAGGCCCCCTGCCATATCGGCTATGACCGACGGACTGAGGGTCAGACGGTCGATCATGGCCGTGGAGAGGCCTGCCTCTCTGGCAAGGGGCAGGTCCTTCCGGTTTTCTTCGATGATCTCGTCCTGACGCTCCAGGAGTCTCTCTGCCATCAGTCTCAGGGCATCATCTTTCTGGGTCCTTCCCAGGCGCCGGAGCTGCCGTGAGGCCTCCCTGGCGCCTCGGGCCATCTCTTCCATCATATGCGAAAGCCGCATAAGGCCTCATCCTCCTCCATCTGATCCGCCAGGACCAGATTGTCCCGATGGATGACCTCGTCATCGTGCTTAAATCCCAGCCTCGCAGCGATCTCGGAGCTTTTCGCCCCCATGATCGTTCGGATGTCGCCGGAATGGTAATTGACCATGCCCACGGCAAGCTCCTTCCCCGACTCATTCAGTAAAACGACTGAATTCCCGAGGCTGAATCTTCCTCTCACTTCCCGAATGCCTGAGGGGAGAAGGCTCTTTCCTTCTTTCAGGATAGCCCTTTCAGCACCACTGTCAATAACTATTTCGCCCTTGGGAGACTTGGTAAAGGCGATCCAGTGCTTGCGGCTGCACAGGGGTCGGCCGCCGGGCAGGAACAGGGTGCCTTCATCCGCCCCGTCAAATATCCGTTTCAGGATGCCCGGCTTCAACCCGTTGGCGATAATGGCCGGGACCCCGCGGAGCGCGACCTTCTGGGCCGCCTTGATCTTGCTGGCCATCCCTCCCCTGCCTAAGAATCCCGGAATGGTGCTGGCAAATCGTGAGATCTTCCGGTCCACCTTTTCCACCACCCGGATCAGGCTGGCATCCGCGTGTTCCCGGGGGTCCTTGTCAAAAAGCCCATCGATATTCGTGAGATTGACCAGGAGTTGCGCATCGGTCAGGTTGGTCACCATGGCGCTCAGATTGTCGTTGTCGCCGAATTTGATCTCGTCCACCACCACCGTATCGTTTTCGTTGATGATCGGGATAATCTTCCACGAAAGCAGGGTGAAGAGGGTGTTCCGGGCGTTCAGATACCGGCGTCGGTGGGTCAGATCGTCACGGGTCAGCAGGATCTGGGCCACCTTGTACCCGCAATGGCCGAAGGCATGCTCATAGGCCAACATGAGGCTGCTCTGACCGATGGCCGCCATGGCCTGTTGCTGCGACACGGATTGAGGCCGCTTTCTCATGCCGACCTTCTTGAGACCCGATGCGATCGCCCCGGAAGAGACCAGTATGACCTCCAACCCGTCCCTTCTGAGGTCGCACATATCGGCGGTGATACCGTCGATCACGTCCATATTGAGACCGTCAGCAGAGGTGAGAACGCCGCTCCCTACCTTGATCACAACCCTCTTGACCCGTTTTAACAGCCCTTTTCTGGTTGCCTTTTCCACTTTTGGTGTCACCCCCGAACCGTGCCGCGTCGTCTTCAACCCGCGGATGCTGCCGTCTCTTCCCACTTTTGAAGGATCATCCATTTCAGTTCGTCTATCCCCTCCCCGGTCAATGCCGACACAGGGAGGGACTCGATTCCCTTCTCCGCAAGCGCCTCCCGAAGGGCTGCAAGATCCCGGGACCCCGGCCCGCGAAGGTCCATCTTGTTGATAACGACAAAACAGGGTTTTTCAATGAGTGGCGGAGCGAATGCCGCCATTTCGCGTCGGAGGGTCAGGAAGTCTTCCAGGATGCTGCTCTGGGCAGGGGCAAAGGTGATGTCCAGGACATGGATAAGGAGGCCTGTTCGTTCGATATGTTTCAGGAAGCGATCCCCCAGCCCCCGGCCCGAGCTGGCCCCCTCAATCAGTCCGGGAATGTCTGCGATCACCAGCGCCCGGTCTTCATCAAAGTGGATAACGCCGAAATTGGGTACGATGGTGGTGAAGGGATAACTGTCCACCTTGGGACGCGCCATGGTAAGGCGGGAGAGAAGGGTTGATTTGCCGACATTAGGGAACCCGATCAGCCCGATGTCGGCCAAGAGCTTGAGCGTCAGTTTGAACCGTTTCTCCTGACCCGGGATCCCGGGCTGGGCCATACGCGGGGTCTGGCGGGTCGATGTGGCAAAATGCTGGTTTCCTCTTCCTCCTTTTCCACCGTGAAGAAGGATAACTTCCTGATTGTCACGAATCAAATCGACAAGGACCTGACCGGTGACGTCGTCCTGAATGAGGGTCCCCACAGGCACTTCGATCATGCGAGGCCCGCTGTTCTTGCCCGACTGCTGTTTCCCTCTTCCAGGCTCACCGTTTCCCGCCTTGAAGAACCGGCGCCCCCTGAAATGACTTAGGGTGTGGAGTTGCCTTTTGGCCCTTATCGTAACATCGCCGCCATCGCCCCCATCGCCCCCGTCCGGGCCGCCTTTGGGGATAAATCGCTCTCTCCTGAAGCTGACGCACCCTCTCCCCCCATCTCCCGATCTGGCCGTAATGACCACTTCATCCAGAAAAACCATAGGGTTGCTCTACAGGGGGCCGGCGGTCAAAGACCTCATGCGGCGTAAACGCTGACCTTTTTTCGATCCCTGCCCATGCGCTCAAAGGCAACGGTTCCGTCGATCTTGGCGAAGATCGTATAATCCTTTCCCAGACCCACGTTGTTGCCCGGATGGATTTTGGTGCCCTTCTGGCGGACCAGGATGCTTCCTGCCAGAACATTCTGACCGGCATACCGCTTAATTCCGTATCTCTGTCCGGCGCTGTCCCTGCCGTTCCGGGAGCTGCCGCCTGCCTTCTTATGTGCCATTGTTTTGTACCTCTTGCGCTAAAGCCTCCGGGGCCCCTTTGATATCTTCGATCCGGACCAGCGTAAACTGCTGCCGGTGGCCCTTTTTTCGGCGGTAGTCTTTTCTCCGCTTGTACTTGAAGATCATGACTTTTTTGCCCTTGCCATGGTGGGTAATACGGCCGACCACCTTGCTGTTTTCGACAAAAGGCCTGCCCACCTCGATGGTTTCGCCGTCTGAGGTCAGAAGAACCTCCTCAAAGGCAATGGTTTCCCCCACCTCGCCGGCCAACCGTTCGAACCTGACCTCGTCGCCCCTGGCAACCCGATACTGTTTTCCGCCCGTCTTTATGACTGCATATGCACTCATTGGTCGCACTGCTCCTTTTCGACAAAAAATGAATTTATCAATTTATAGAAACATTATAGCTAAGTCAAGAAGAAAAATCGCATATTCGTAAAGGGAAAAACGGCATCCCTTTGGCAAGAGCCCGCAACCGGATCCCCGGAATGCCGGGTTCCATAAGGAGGTCGTGACAATTGGACCTGCCGGCAACC
>JAWOIH010000265.1:0-3412 GCA_046484725.1 Candidatus Desulfacyla sp.
CACAGCCATACGAGGAAGTAATGGTGAGTTTTACAGGATGCTTACCACTACCCGAAAAGCTGTGAAGCGGATTGGCAATAAACACTCTGGTGCTATCCCCGAAATCCCATTCATACAGGCTGTGAAAAAAATGATTGAAGGAAACGCGGAGCGCGGAACGCGGAACGCGGAACTGGGGAAGTTTAAAATAACCGATGAGAAGGACTTTCATCGCGAGGTCCCGGTAAACTCAGAAAACCCAATAAACCCAATCAACCCAATAAACCCAACAAACCAATTGCTTTAAGGAGGACGACCCCTCGTGACCCACGGCTTTGGACTTTTGAAAGAACAACCGATCGCGGAACTTAATGTCCTGGCAAGGCTTTTTCTTCACGAAAAGACCGGGGCACAGGTCCTTTCCCTCATGGCCGACGACGAGAACAAGGTCTTCGGCATCGCCTTCCGCACGCCCCCGGCCGACTCCACCGGCGTGGCCCACATCCTGGAGCACTCCGTACTCTGCGGGTCCCGGAAGTACCCGGTGAAAGAACCCTTTGTGGAGCTGTTGAAAGGGTCTCTCCAGACCTTTTTGAACGCCTTCACCTACCCCGACAAGACCTGCTACCCGGTGGCCAGCCAGAACCTCCAGGATTTCTACAACCTCATGGATGTCTACCTGGATGCGGTCTTTTATCCGAGGATCACCCGAGCCATATTCCAGCAGGAGGGGTGGCACCTTGAACTGGAAGACATCACCCGCCCCCTTTCCTACAAAGGGGTGGTCTTTAATGAGATGAAGGGGGCCTATTCCTCGCCCGACAGCCTTCTATCCGAATACTCGCTGCAATCGCTGTTCCCCGACACCTCGTACGGCCTCGATTCGGGCGGCGACCCCAAACAGATCCCCAACCTGACCTACGAGCAATTCCGCGATTTTCACCGGAAGTTTTATCATCCCTCCAATGCGCGGATCTTCTTTTACGGCGATGACGACCCGGACGAACGATTGAGACGCATCCGGGTCTACCTGGACGCGTTCGATCCCATAACCGTGGATTCCCGGGTGGCCCTGCAGCCCCCTTTTCAGGCGCCCAGGCGTATGGTGCGGCCGTTCATGGCCGGTGAGGAAACCGGCAAAGCGCCCAAGGGGATGATCACCCTCAACTGGATGCTCACGGAGACCACGGACGTAAAGACCAATTTCGCCCTCCATATCCTGACCTATATTCTGCTGGGCATGCCCGGGTCCCCCCTCAGAAAGGCCCTCATCGATTCAGGCCTGGGAGAGGACCTAGCGGGCGACGGCCTGGGGAGCGAGCTGCGGCAGATCACCTTTTCCACCGGTCTCAAGGGGATCGACACAAAGGACAGCGACAGGATCGAGGCCCTCGTCCTGGAAACCCTGGAACAACTGGCCCTGAAGGGGATCGATCCCAAGACCACGGCGGCGGCCCTCAACACCATTGAGTTCAGTCTGAGGGAAAACAACACCGGGAGTTTCCCCCGTGGGCTCTCTCTCATGCTGCGGTCCCTGACCACCTGGCTCTATGACGGCGATCCCCTGACCCTGATGGCCTTTGAAGCGCCGCTGGAGGCCGTAAAGCAAAAGGCCCGATCCGATAAGAGGTTTTTTGAAGGGATGATCCGGGATCTGTTCCTCTCAAATCCCCATCGCACCACCGTCATCCTGGAGCCCGACCTGACACTCGGTAAAAAGGAGGCGGAGGAGGAAGAGGAGCGCCTTCGACAGGCCCGTGCAGTCATGGGCCCCGGCGAACTGGAAGCGGTGGTGGAGAATACCAGGGAACTGAAGCGCCTTCAGGGGACCCCTGATCCGCCCGAGGCCCTGGCCGCCATCCCCACGCTGAAAAGGGAAGATCTGGACAGGGAAAACAAGATCATCCCCCTGGCCTTTCCAGAAGGAGAGGGGACCCGGACCCTGTTTCACGACCTTTTTACCAACGGCATCGCCTATGTGGACGTGGGCTTCGATCTCCGGTCGCTTCCTGCGGAATATCTCTCCTATGCGCCCCTTCTGGGGAGGGCCTTTGTGGAGCTGGGGACCGAGAAAGAGGACTTCGTGGCCCTGACCCAGCGCATCAGCAGCAAGACAGGGGGCATCCATCCCCAACTGTTCACCTCTGCCAGGAAGGGTTCCCAGGGGAGCGCGGCCTGGCTCTTTCTTCGGGGCAAGGCCCTGGCGGATCGGGTGGAGGAATTGTTCAATATCCTCCACGATATGCTCCTCACCATCCGATGGGACAACCGGGAGCGTTTCCGCCAGATGGTCATGGAGGAAAAATCGAGGGTCGAGCGGAAGCTGGTGCCGGCCGGGCATCAGATGGTGGGCCTCCGCCTCAGGTCCCACTTTAACGAGGCCCATTGGGCCTCGGAGCAGTTGAGCGGCATCAGCTATCTCTTCTTTGTGAGGAAACTGGCCCGTGCCGTGGATGAGGACTGGCCCGGGGTGCTGGCCGGCCTTGAGCAGGTGCACCAGACCCTCCTCAACCGGGGTGCCATGATCGCCAATGTCACCGTGGATCAGGAAGGGTGGGACCGGGTTGCGCCCCATCTGAGAAGGCTGCGTGAGGCCCTGCCTGAAGGGCCGGCCGTTGTCTCCCAATGGCCCTCCAGCAATATCCCCCGCTTTGAAGGGATGACCGTCCCCTCCCAGGTCAATTATGTGGGGAAGGGGGCCAACCTCTATGATCTGGGCTACCGGTTTCACGGATCCGTCCTGGTTATCGCCCGGTATCTGCGCAATGCATGGCTCTGGGACCAGGTCCGGGTCCAGGGAGGGGCCTACGGGGCCTTCTGTCAGGTGGACCGGCTGTCCGGGGCCCTGGTATTTGTGTCTTACCGGGACCCCAATCTCCTTCAGACCATCGAGGTCTTTGACCGGACCGCCCGGTTTCTGGAGGAGACGGCCCTCGGTGAGGAAGAACTCTCAAAGGCCGTCATCGGGGCGATCGGCGATCTGGACAGCTACATGCTCCCCGATGCCAAGGGCTTTGCATCGCTGGTGCGTTATCTGAGGGGCGACACCGATGAGGCCCGCCAGCGGATGCGGGAGGAAATCCTCGGCACCACGGCCGCTCATTTCAAGGCCATGGCCGGGCTTATGAGAGAGGTGGCGCAAAAGGGGATCGTCAAGGTGCTGGGCCATGCGGGTATCCCCTATATCGGTGCCGAGCGTGGGACCCTCCTCGAAAGCCAGGAGGTGGGTGACATGGTGGCTCTGCTCGAGGTCCTCATCACCCCCTACAACAACCTTTCCCTCGGCTTGACTGGCAGTTCAGGAGGCGAGGACCGGAGGCGCCGCATCCTGACATCGTCATTGTCAGCGTCGATGAGAGCAGCATTGTCAAGACCGGTCGCTGGCCATGGCCGCGGCACACTTTTGCGGAGCTAATCCGGATTGTCCACGACG
>JAWOIH010000106.1:0-4477 GCA_046484725.1 Candidatus Desulfacyla sp.
GAACGGGTGGTCCTGCGACTGCTCGATAAGACCAGCATCCTCTTGAATGTCTCCGATCTCGGCATGCCGGCCGACCGGCTGGACCAGTTCAACCGGCTCATCCGGTCCCCGCACGGGATCCTTCTGGTCACCGGACCCACCGGCAGCGGCAAGACCACCACCCTGTATGCGGCCCTTTCCACCATTAACACCACCGACATCAACATCATCACCATCGAAGACCCCATCGAATACCAGCTTGACGGCATCGGCCAGATCCAGGTCAACCCCAAGATCGATCTCACCTTTGCCAAGGGGCTCCGGTCCATTGTCCGGCAGGACCCGGACGTTATCCTGGTGGGCGAGATACGCGACCTGGAGACCGCCGAGATCGCCACACAATCCGCCCTGACCGGGCACCTGGTCTTTTCGACGCTGCACACCAATGATTCAGCCAGCGCCACGACCCGGCTCATCGACATGGGGATAGAGCCATTTCTGGTAACCTCCTCGGTGACCGCTATCCTGGCCCAGCGACTGGTTCGCGTCGTCTGCAAGGACTGCAAGGAGGCATATACGCCCGACACGGAGTCCCTGCAGAGCATCGGCATCACCCCCGAGATGGCTGAAGGCAAGGTGATCTACCGGGGACAGGGATGCCCTGCCTGCCTGGACACGGGCTACAAGGGGAGGACCGGCATATTTGAACTGATGATCCTGGATGAACCGGTCAGGAACCTGATATTGAAAACCTCCGATGCCAACGCCATCAAACAGAAGGCCGTTGAACAGGGGATGCTGACCCTGCGCCAGGACGGGGCCCAGAAGGTGTTGGAGGGGATCACCACCATTGAGGAGGTGTTCAGGGTGACGTATCAGTGATGCGGGTATAATAGATCGAGGAATTGAGAATTGAGGGATTGGTATCTGTGAAATCTGCGTAATCTGCGTAATCTGTGGATAGGATTGAGGGATTGACGTGGTTGGCAGCCTAATCCTGTGAAAAGCGAAAAAATGACGTCATTCAAACCCGATGTCACACCGCATCGACGGTTCTTATGTCGTTTGGGTCCTTTGCGTCTTTGCACCTTTTATCCCGCTGCGGCCGTACTTGCGGGTCTTGCGGCGGCACAGATCATCGCCACCCTCCAGGTCTATCTCTCCAACAGGTCGCTTTACCATACCCTCGCGGTCATCAAAGATGCCGGATATCTCATCGTCCCCAACCCGCAGATCATGGGCCGGCTTCACGAACCGGCCCCCGCGGTGTATGGCGGGCTCTTCTTTACCCTGAGCATCGGGGCCGGCATCTCCCTCCTCTCCCTTGCCGCGGCCTGGACCTGGGACCGGGTCTTTTCCCGCAGGACCATCTTCCTGGTTCCACTCCTGCTCTTGTGGTCGGGATTCATGGTTGCGGTGAATTGGAATGGAATTTCCCCACTGACTACCGCCTACTTCGCTGCGATCCCGCCGCTGGTGTTCCGGCTCACCCTGAGATGGATGCCTCAACAGACCCAAGACGGCCCACGCTCTTCCGCCCCTGTCCATCTCATGACGATTGCCCTGTTGGCCTCCCTCTGGATGCCCCAGATGAGCGGCGATCTCTTTCTGGTCCTCAGAGACAGGCTCCTTCTCTCCAACACCTTAGGCATACGGATAAGCGATTTCTATTACAGGTACACCCTCTATCCTGCGGAAGTTTTCAAATCACTGGACCAGAAACTTCTGAAGACCTGCTCTCTGGATTCGGTCGGGAAGAAGCCGCTGAAGAAACTGCTGACAGAGAAACTGCTCAGCCATGACTATCTCCTTGTCGAAGGCAAGGGGGACGTTGACCTGAAGATAAGGGAATCGGGGAGGGACCTGAACCTCGAAACCAGGGGGCGGGGGATTCTCCAGACTGCTGCCAACGATTTTCTGTTGGCGCCGTCCGATGTCTTGAAGCGGTTTTCTTCAAAAACAGACCGACATCGCTTTTTCCGTCAATTTACCTATTACGGCCTTCTGATTGGATTCCCTGTCACCCTCTATCTTTTCCTGTACAGCATCCTCTTCTTCCCGTTGACTCGGTGCGGCGACCTGAGGGTTGCCTCCTTGACGGCCGCCTTCATCTGTTTCCTGGCAGGCGTATCATTGCTGATCCCTCTCTGGCTTGGCAATGGGGAAAATATCGAAAAGGACGATCTGCCCCAGCTTCTGGAATCCGGTCACTGGAAGGAGAGGGTGGCCGCGCTGAAATTTGTGCGACAAAATTGGCTGGACGTGGCCGGTCTCCCTTCCTATCGGAGAATCTTGTCAAGCCCTCACATCCCGGAGCGCTACTGGCTGGCAAAGGCCCTGAGTGTCAGCCGAAGCCCCGAAACCTATGAGGACCTGTTGCGTCTCCTCGATGATCCCTCACCCTCGGTGGCATGCATGGCATTTCAGTCTCTGGGCCGGAGGGGCGACCGGGACGCCGCAGCAGAGATCCTGAAACGGATCCAAACCTCGGACCACTGGTATGTCCAGTGGTATGCCTACCGGGCATTGAAGGAATTGGGATGGAAACAGGCAGACTCCAGATAAGGACCCTGGCCCTATGTCTCGGGGCGGTCATTGCCGTGGAGGCCGGTACCAGGCTGGGATTGCAGGGGAAGGTCTGCTCTCCCATGGGGGTTCTCGGAGCGATGCGGCTGTTGCAGGCCGGTCTTATCCTCGCGATTGTCTTTCCGCGGGAAAAGGGCCTGGCATCTATCGGGCTGTCTCAGAAGGGGCTTCTTCCAGGAGTCAAAAGGGGACTCCTCTGGACTGGGGGTTTCGGGCTCCTTGTTTTACTGGCAGGCGTGCTCCTCTATGTCGCGGGGATCCACCCTCTCTCCTTGATACATACCCCTGTTCCTGCCGATCCTGCCCATATCCTCCTCTTCTTTATCGTGGGAGGGATCATCGCTCCCGTGACCGAGGAAATTTTGTTCAGGGGCGTCCTGTACGGATTTTTCAGGCGATGGGGGGCCGTGGCGGCCATCCTGTTAAGCACCCTCGCCTTTGTCCTGGCACACCCGGTCTTCCCCGCCATTCCGATCACCCAGATCGTGGGGGGCCTCCTCTTTGCCGTGGCCTACGAGGTTGAGAAGAACCTCATGGCCCCCATCACCGTCCATTCATTAGGAAATATGGCCATCTTCGGTCTCCCACTTATAAGCCAGCGGGGCGGGGTTCCCTGAGTTTATCGGGTTTGTTGGGTTTTCAAATCGCGTAGAGCAGGTTATCCGTACTCAACCGTAAACGTCTCTTCGGTCCCCGGAACCTCATCCCCGTACCGGTCCAATGCGATAAGATCAAAGGTATAGGTGCCGGGATCGAGATCCAGATTGAATTCATGCTCAAATTCATAGATCGAAGGGAACCATTGGACGGGATCTGAATTGAAATATTGTCTTTCGAGAGTGACGTCACGTGTTGTCGTAAGGATTTCCTGCCCCTGCGCGTTTTTGATGTGATATCGAACTTTGTCAATCCAGTTGTCGGCAATATAATAGAGGTACTGAACCGGGTCATCCGTAACCCCTGCAGGTATGGGTGTCACCACGCCGAAAACGCCGAATTCCTCGCTGGTTGTTAACTGTACGCCATCCGAGAGGTCCAGATCAAGGGTCGTGGGCGTCTCGTCGAGGATGTTGTATCGGTTGTCGCCGTCACCCGTGCCGCGAACCTTGATGGATGACCGCGTCAACACCAGCCGGTCTTCATGGTCGAGCAGGGCAATGGATCCGTCAATGGTTTTTTTCTCCGATTCCATCGTGACATAGGTAATCTCAGGCTCTCCGATGTCGTAGTAGTAAAAGTAAGTGTTGGGGCTGTCTATGACTTCTGTCAGGAGGGCCTTGCCGATTTCGAGGCATGACGTTGCGCCCATATTCTTCAGATTATAAAGGATGAAACCGATCATAGCGTTTTGAGGGGTGCCGTAGGTTGCGCCTTCGACCGTATTGACGACCTCCAGCGAGTTCTGCGCCCTCGCACGTTTTTCTATCTTGTAGCAATGATTCCAGTCGATGGGGGAAAAATATCCGGGAAGGGGGTCATAGATTTTCCGGTATCCATGTTCTGCTGCATAGGCAAAAAATTTGTCCTTATGATTCGCGGGCTGGAAGCCGCCGAATAACTTACGTATCGGCTTGAAGTACACCTGAATGGTTTCAGTATGTGAGGCAATGTCTCCGGACAGGCCGGTGACCTTCAGCGTATACACCCCTTCGGTCAGGTCTTCCAGCAGATTCCCCGCCGCGTCCGTATAGTCGGTATCAAAATCCTTGGTCGATCCCCCCAGGATGATCCCGCCATAATACGCGTCGGTGACCAGCACCTTGTTGCCCGGATAGTAAAACCCTCCCGGGTCATTCACCAGATCCGGCGCCTTATCAAGGTTGTGGGCCACGCCGTCGGGATAGTTCTGTTCGATGGCGCTCTCCGGCGTTACGCCGGTCAGTTCATCAACCTGGCTTTCCAATGTCCTTAC
>JAWOIH010000387.1:0-8810 GCA_046484725.1 Candidatus Desulfacyla sp.
ATGGGAAAGAGCGCCAGGGCCTTCCCTGACAAGCCCACCGGAAAGGTATACCCGCCATCGCCCCCTGCCGCCCCCGCTGCTGATGGATGGACGGTGATCTGCCGCGGATCCACGAGATGGAATGCACATCCCAGGGCCTTGACAACGGCTTCCTTGATAGACCAGAGAAGGGCCGATGCCGTTTCCAAATCTCCCCCCGCCAATCTCAAGGCATGTTGCAGCTCTTGTGGATGGAAGACCCGGTGAAAGGGGTATTCTCCGTGGAATTCATCGGTCCACGCAACATCGATGCCGATATCAGAGTCATCCCCACAGAGAGCAACCCAGACTTTCCCCCCACCCTCGCTGAAGGAGATGGCCGGACCGGGATATTCTCCCAACAGGAGCTGGGGCCTGCCAAGCAGGCCGCGGACTACCCGAAATGGGAAAGCAGCTCCGTTGGAAGATTGACAGCATTTCCAAAGAGGACTTTGCATCGCCACAAGGTGGTCCCACAGGGCGGAGACGAGGCGGTGCTTGAGGGTTAGGTCGGCACATGGCATGGATGCGTAGAAGACGGGGCCCCTTCCATGAACGAAACTCACGGCATGAACGGTTGATCCTTGCCATTCCTTTGCCATATCCACTCCCATCTTTCCCGATCTGCGCGCTTTCCGCGCCCTGAGGGCTCAGTCCGAAACCCAGTGCATCCGCAACCTATGAACCTGCATGACGGTGCGACCTTGATCGTCGATCCCTCTGGCGTCCCAGGTGAGGCCTTCGTGGTCCTGGGCCCGCATGCGGGCCTCCATCGTTACCTGTTCCCCTGCCCGGCATTTTCGCGAAAACCTCATCTCCCCGATCTCCATGGGAATCATCGATCGTCGCTCCGATCGGTCCATGGCAGCGATGTGGAAGCCGACCATCTGCAAAAGGGCCTCGAAGAGATAGGGAGAGTATTGGTATTGGACGTTCCGCAGATGTGCGAAATCACTTGTCTCCCGGTAGGTGGTTCGGCCCCGCACCACCCCAGGACCTGCACCGTCAAGAACCTCCATCACGCGATACCTGCCTTTGAGGCCACTGCGGTCTTTGTACCATTTAAGCACTTTTTTATGATTCATCGGCCGCGTCCGCAGTTCGTCCGGCCGGACTGGAAAATCCGGGAGCCCCTCCCCGAGATATCCTCCAGCGCCATTTCCGCCATCAAGGATCACTTGGCCTTTGCAGTGCGGGATGAAGCGGTCGGTCAATCTCCCGGCAGGGGAGATCTCTTGTATTGAGAGAGAGACCTCACAGCATACCTCCCGAAGGCCATTGCCGCCTCGGCGGCAGGAGATCCTGGAAGGCCGTGGGACCCCGGGAGGACATTGGATCATGTCCATGAGGCGCACCTGGCGAACGCCTCGAACCTGCAGGTGGGGATACAGGGTCCGGGCGGCTTCCATGAATGTCTCCAGAACCATAGCGGCTGAGACCAGAGGATGCTTGAGGAACTTGAAGGGTCTGTGATCGGTGATCCAAAGATCTTTCTCAAGGGAGAAGGATCTGAAGGCCTCCAATTGTTCCCGGCGGATGTCCAGGCAGGAGATCTTTTCTATCATGGGGAAGTCCTCGGGTCTGAAGGACACGGCGCCTCCATCCAGTTCGCCATCGCGCGAAGGACGGATGGCATCATTGAGCAATGACGTCCTCACGGATGGCAGTCTCCTCATGAACATCACCCAATCGTCTTGAGCCGGCGCTACAAAGAGCTCCCGGCAGAAAAGCCCCGCAAGCTCATTGACATGGATGTACGCCACGCCCTTTCGCCGCATCAGGTCCCGTACCTCCACATCCTGGGCCATGCCCACCCCCTCGACAGGAGGAAGCATCAAGGCCTTGAACCGGATCGTACTGTTTTTCCGGCGCAGCGTTCTGAGTAACGCAGACATCATCCGGTTGGCAGCGGCGTAGTTGGCCTGGCCGGGATTCCCCTGGATCGCGGCCCCCGATGAGAGGCCGACGAAAAACCTCAAACCGGCCCCTTCCGCAGCCGAGAACAGATTCCAAGCCCCGAGGAATTTGACATCCATGACCATGGAGAAATCATCCGGGGGCATTTGGCTTAAGGGACCGTCCCTGAGGACACCGGCGCCGTGAATAATACCGTCGATCCTGCCATAACGGCTTGCCACCTCACCCATGATCGCGCGGACCGCTTCGGGGTCGGTCACATCGCAGGTATGGTACGTTGCGTCGATCCCTGAGGCGTGCAAATCCGCCAGGGTCCGAGCAATCTCCGACGCCCTGTTTTCGTTAGTAAAAGACTCAGAGGCTATCTGAAAATTCAGTTCTTGTGCAACTCTCGTTGGAGAAATCCCCCCCGCCCCCCCTTTCACAAAGGGGGGAGATGAAGGTCCCCCTTTCATAAAGGGGGATTTAGGGGGATTTTCAGACAACATCTGAGTAGGCGAATGTTCGGGGCGCGGCTTTACAGGATGAATGCCTGGATGGAGATGGGTCCTCCCCAGAAAAACCAGGCGGGGCGTGAAAGGCACAAGACAGCGGGCCAGGTGGGCGCTGATCCCGGTTGCGCCCCCGGACATGACGATAACGTCTCCAGGGCTCAGGGCCAGGCTTAAGGAATCCCCGAAGACCGATGGGGCCAAGTGTCCCTCCGAAGTGAAGCCCCTTCCATCGCGATGAACGATCTCCACAACGGTGCATCCCCTGTCCAGAGCACCGCGGAGTGCAACGCGAAGGTCGGTATCCCTGTCAATTTCCAATGTTCGAAACTGGACCGATGGGTGTTCCTGCGCTGCGCTCAGAAAAAGTCCGAGCATTCCTTCCGCCGCCAGTCGACTGAGCGTTTCAGGTTCCTCCCTGGAATGGATCAGCACCACGAATTTCTTGGCCGGTGATTGAAGAAATGCCTTCAGGAGGAGAAAGAACCCCCTGATAAGCCGCGAAACATCCGCCATACTTTCTAACCGTCTTGATCCGCCTTGACAGAGGGTGATGACCATCCCGGCAAGGGGCGACAGGCCCGCTATTCTGTCTACAGCCCTGGAGACCCCTCCATCGGTTCGAATGTCGTGGCCCTCTTCGCCAGGGTCGAAGTTGTCTTGCATGAAGAGCATTGGAACCGTGTCAACCCCGTAATCCAGCCGTAGGATGCCCCCTGCGCTTCCGGCAATCCCGTCATCCCTGTCAGGCGAGAGAAGGAGGACTGACTCGCCTGGACTCAATCCCATGGGAACAGAGGCCGCCCATTCTACCGCGGCGTGATCGAATACGAGCCGCTTTAAGATCGCCTCATCCTCTGAGGCCTTCAGGATGTCATCCCGCACCGGGTCGGAGGCAACAGCCTTGGCAACCGGTTGCAGGCCGGCGCCTCCCTGACCGGCGATAACCTTGGAGATCCTCTGGGCGATGTCCTTCACGGTACGGACACCTATAAAATCCTCCAACTCAATCGTGATCCCGAATTGACGTTCCGCAGCATCCATGATGATGGGGAGGCGGCTGGATCGGATGGAGAGGTCCCTTCTGAGATCCATATCGGGTTGGATCTCGTCCCTATTGAATCCTGTAGCATCCATGATGATTCGAATAAGCCTCTCCATAAGATCTTGGCCCACAGGCGCCTCACCGAGGGGTGGTGAGGCCTGTCCCGGAATGGAAGGGGTGGTTCGTAACACGGGTTCCGGGGCGGTTCGGTGAAATTCGGGAGTTTTTCCGACTGCCGAGAGGGAAACAAACCTCGGTTCTCCTTCAACCTTCAGATGGCCTTGGACAAAGAGCTGAGCAAGAGCGGTCTTATATGTCAGGCCCTCTGCGGAGGGAAGGCACGTCTGGACACATGCCGATTCAGGAAGCGTGTCTGCGATGAGATTACTCAATGTTTCGCCGGGGCCCACCTCCACAAAGAGCCGGACTCCGTAGTCATTCCAAAGGGTCTGAACATTACGCATCCAATGAACGGTAGATTCCAGGTGGGCCATCAGGATTCGCCTGATCTCATCGGGATCTGATGGATACGGCGCCATGGTCGTGTTGGAGATGACGGAAATCTGCGGGGAATGAAATGGAATCGAGGCAATGTACGCCTCGAGCTCATCATGGATGACCTTCATGATAGGGGAGTGGAAGGCCATGCTGACCCGCAAGAGGGTGGCCCGATGGCCAATTTCCTTCAGTCTTTTGCACAGATCCTTGACCGCCTCAGTGCTGCCGCTCAGGACAACCTGGTTCGGTGAATTGATATTGCCGATGTAGACATCCTCCCGTCCCTGGATCATCTCTTTCAGCAGATCCAGGGGAACGTCCACGGCCGCCATGACGCCGGGGTCCACGTTCATGGCGGCGGCCTTGTCCATGCAGAGGGCCCTTTTGTTCACGATTCGAAACCCGTCCTCCGGGGAATAGACGCCGGCCAGGCACAAGGCAGTCAATTCGCCCAAACTATGGCCGGCCATGGCCACAGGGTGGATACCCAGGGCGGCGAGATATCGGGCCATGGCGTATTCCATGGCGAACATGGCAGGTTGCTGCCACCGGGTCTTCTGAAGGTTCTCCTCTCGATCATAAAACAATAAGTGAAGGAGGTCGAAGTCCGCTGCCGCTGCGGCCCGATCCATCCACTCCCTGATGACGGGAAAGGACTCGTAGAGATCCCGCCCCATTCCTCCATAGTGGGACCCCTGTCCGGGAAATACAAAGGCGAGCGGCAGGGGCGGCAAATCCTCGCGGCTGATGAAAAGCCCCTGCTTCGCCAAGGACCTTAATGCCTTGTGTGAGACGATACCGAATTCGGCAAGGGAGGCCGTATTATTGATGACTGTGAGCGCCTCCTCTTCGGATTGCGCCACAACGGCCATCCGGCACTTACCGCCGTCCATCTCAGTCCGGAAGAAAGAGAGGCCCTGAAGTTCAGGAAGCCCACCACGGGCCTCTCCAGAGGAATTGTGCCCTTCCTTCAAATCCGAAATCCGAGATCCGAAATCCGAAGAGCCACCCCCCTTCTCTCGATCGGGACTGGGTTCTCTGCCCGGTGAGACAAGGATCGTGTCCCATTCATCCATGGCCTGCTCCACCTGCACCACGTAGTTGGAACCTCCAAACCCGAAGGCGTCGACCTGAAGCCTTCTTGGCCAGCTGTCCCTGCCCTTCCAATCCATCGGCTCCGGGGCGATGAGGAGGCCCGATCCTTCTGCGTCAATTTCCGGGTCTGGATGCATATAATTGAGGGTAGGAGGAAAAACCCCCGCCTTCATGGCCGTGACTCCTCGAATGAGGCTGTTAATCCCGGAGGCGCCCAGTGCGTGTCCGATCTGGGATTTGAATGAGGTGATCACAGTGCGCTTGGAGGAATTGAAGACGGCTTTCAGGGCACGGACCTCCTCCACGTCCCCTTGCCGGGTGCTCGTGGCATGGCATTCCACCAGGTCCACTGCATCGGGGCCGTAGGGCATCCCTCGGAAAGAGGCGCGGATGGCCATCTGTTGGGTGACACTGGAGGACTCCACCATTCCCAGGTGGTTGTTGCTCGCTCCCATGCCGGTGACCACGGCGTGGACGCGCGCCCCTCTTGCGCGGGCCAGGCTCTCCCGCTCGATGACGATCATTCCCCCGCCTTCGGCGAGGACCATCCCATCCCTTTCCGCATCGAAGGGGCGGGAGGTCTCATGAGCGGGTCTTTCTCGTCCGGACAGCCCGTAAAGTGCGCCCAGGGCGGAGAATTCCAGAAAGTGCAAGTGGGTGAGTTTATCTTCACCTCCTCCGACGATGGCGGCATCGATGATGTCATTTTGGATCATCTGGATGGCGCTGTAAAGTGCGACCAGTGAGGTCGCACAGGCTGCGGAGACAGAATAGCTGGGACCCATGAACCCATAACGATTGCATACAAAGCCGGCTGCTGCGCAGTTGAGCCTGCCCAGGAGGGTGGTGTCGTCCGGGGCCCTGCGTCCGGACTTCACCTCTCGTTCGATGGCCCTCTCCTGATCCGGCGTGAGGTGAACCGCCCTTTTGATGTCGGCGAGGATGTCGTGAACGTACTCTCTGATGATCATATTAGTGAGGGTCCCTGCGGCCTCCCCCGAGTTCTGGGATATGAGGACCGCTATTCGTTCGCGCGGGATGTCCGAATCCAGGATGCCGGATGCACGGATGGCCCTGTCCGCCAGCCACATGGTGAGCCTTGTGGCCTCGGTCATGGTCCGGAAATCATGGGGGGGAATCCCGAGTTCACTGCGGGAGAGTTGAAAGTCCAAGAAGGCGCCCACCTTGCAGTAGGTCTTGTCCGGAACCTGCGGCCGGGGATCATAAAAAAGGGTGTGATCCCACCGGGAAGGCGGAACCCATGTAATCCCGCTCTTCATGGCCAGGCTTGCAGCCCAGACTTCCTCCGGACTCTGCCCCAGGGCATTGAGTATGCTCATTCCGGTGATGGCAACCCTTTCACGATCGTCTCTGCGGGCGGCGACTCGCTTCAGTCTATGACCGACTCCGGAGGATGGCGTTTCCGGGGTTTTCTCGATCGACCCGACAACGGGCTGATGCAGCAAGAGAGGGCCTTCGGCCAGATCGCGGTGAAAGGACCGCAGCTTCCGGACCTCATGGATGAGGCCGGCACAGGCCCCACTCATGAATTGCCCGCGTTCCAGACAGGCCCGCTCATCCAGAGCCACCCCGCCTGGCCTGTCCATGCCTCTGGAAGCAGCGAAGAGGCTCCCCGCGGTCATCTCCTCCATTCTCGTCCGGAAGAAGGGCTCGTCTTGGCTGCCTGCTGCGAACTCCCTCTCCAAAGATAAAACGGCTTCGACTCTCGGGGTCCTCAAGGACCGCACCCGAAGCCCGGTGTCCTGGCCTGAAACGACGGTTCCCCCCGGAGGCGATTTCAGAATCATCCGCTGATAGAGCGCCGTCAAGGCGTCCGTTTCAACGATCTCCTGGGTGGCCAGATAGGCGGTGCCCATCTGGATGGCGTCCGCGCCGAGCATGGCGGCCATGAATGCGGTCGCCCGATTGAAGATTCCCCCTGCAAGGATCACACGACAGTTTTGGAACAGGGAAGGCTGGCGCCGTTTCAGATCCAGGACCATTTGAGCGAGGCTGAGTGTGCTGTGCTGCCCCACGTGGCCGCCGGCCTCATATCCCTCACAGACCACATACCGGACGCCCGCTTCAAGGGCGAGCCTCAACATGGCCTCATCCGGAGCGATATACATGACCTCTATGCGGCATTCTATCAATTCCCTTATGGGGGAGAGATCGCCGCCAGCGATCACGACAAAACGGGGTCTCTGTTTTTTTATCCAGGCCAGATGTGTCTCCCTGAAAGGGTTTTCTGCTAAAGAGACGACATTCACCGCATAAGGGCGCCCTCCCATGATCTCCGGCAGGCGTCCCAGCCTCCGGTCAAGGGTCTCCGCGTCCATCAGGCCAAGGGCGATGGTAGGCAATCCACCGGCATCGGCAATCCTCGAGGCAAACTCCGGGACATCGGTGATCCAGGACATAGCGCCCTGGATAAAGGGGTACAAGGTCCCCATCTCTCCGGCTACGGGGCTGTCCACAAATGAATCCTTTTTTGCCTCAGCCCGGCGGCATAGGTTCCGGATTTCGTCCATGAAGGCCTTCACAGCCTCCTCGGTTCCAGCACCAAAACGCTCAACGAACGACGCGGCAAAGGCAGCTTCCACGCCCAGAGGGATGACCTCGTCCTGACCGAAATGACTCTCCAGAGGGTGGAGGGCCCTGGCATGCACCCGGCTTGCGAAGGAGCGGCGGCTTTCCTCCTCGATCCCTGCTCCGTACAGCGAGTCCTCGAACGCCTCGATCTCCTTGAACGCAACCGAGTTTCCCTTGTTGAAAAGGCGACAGGGAACCTGCAGGTCCAGGCCAACCAGGACGGTAGAATCCAGGCGGAGCTTGGAGGGCCGCCGGCGTTGAACATCATCCATGGCGACCATATCGGTCAGCCAATGGAGGCTCTCGAAAACGATCCCGGTCGCGCCGGTCGACAGGAATGCCGCTGCCGCCTCAGGGGTGGAGACGCCCCCCCAGATGAGGATATCGAGAGGCTTTGAGGGTGTGGGCGCCATTTCTTTGACCATCGAATAGAGAACCGTGGTCGTCTCACTGCTCACGAATCCGGAGGCCTCGCATCCTTTCAGGACGATGCGCTCAATTCCCGAGCTATCCTTTAAAATCGCGGCCAGGAGATCCATGTCACCGATGATTGGAAAGCAACGGTGTTTTTCCGACAATTCCCTCAATCTCTGCAGAAAGATGGAAGGATCTCCTTGAAAAAACCGGGGGTGCCACTCTACCCAGATGTCGTGGATCCCTGTTTCCTTCAGTAACCGCCCCAAAGACGGATCCATCAAGGTAGGGACAGAAATCTTGATATCCCTCACGTGGCTGGCAGGGTCAGCTCCTCGTAACAAAGAACGTAACCCGTCCACCCCCATCCTGGAGAAATCGCAGACGGCTCTGCTTCCTGTCCGCTCGGCCATCTGGATCACCGATGGGGTGATCTCGTCAGGCCGCCTGAGGAAACCGATGATAGAAACCCGATGCTCAGCCACTATGTCAGATCTTTGCTTCAACACTATATATTCCCTTTGAATGTAACATCTCAATAATCAGGGGCAGACCCCTGGATTCCGCTACAGCGGGATTCGGGAGGAAACAGGCCCCGATTTACTGAGAAGATACCTTTGAATGACAATCCGCCAGTTGGGTCAATTTCACCCGATACCTCTGAGTATCAGCTCGATCGTCCCCGCTTCCAAGCCAGGTACCACTCCGTGACATCGTTCCCGATTCCTAACCGGGCAAAC
>JAWOIH010000448.1:0-3312 GCA_046484725.1 Candidatus Desulfacyla sp.
CACTGTACAAAGAAAACTTGCCGCCCCCGGCCTTGAGAACATCGGCAATGTCCTCCAGACCGGCGATCCCCCCGCCCACGGTCAGGGGGATCTCAATCACCGAGGCGACGCTTTTCACCCACTCCAGCCGCGTCTTTCGATTCTCGAGGGTCGCCGCGATATCCAGCATGGCCAGTTCATCCGCCCCCTCCTGTTGATAGAACCGCGCATTCTCCACCGGATCTCCCGCGTCCTTCAGGTCCACAAAATGGACCCCCTTCACCACCCGTCCCTCTTTCATATCCAAACAGGGCATAATCTTGATCGTCTCCATTCAACCGTTCCTCCTTGTCTATTGTTTGAAGCGCTATTGATTACACGAAACCGTCGTGTTTTTCAACCCAAACCCTCTCAGACTAAAGAGACCCGTTTCCACGATGCCTGGGTGCAGTATCCTTACCTGATAGAATTTTTGACCGAACCACTTGCCTCTTGAATTCAGGGGCTTCGCCACGATGTGTCATGCCTTGGACTGGTATAAATTCAAAGACGTAAAATTATTCTGCCCATAATCATTTTGCGATTTAAAAAAAGTGTACTTTGTGCATTTTCTATGCTAATTTTGTCAGGAACGGTGGAAGTGCTTCTGATTCAACATTCCGGATCTCAATGCAGATCCGGCCCAACGGCCGTGTCGCATCTTGGGTTGGCCTCAAGTTTTCTCGGCCGAACGAAAAGGAAGGGCAAGAGGAGGTCGGTGATGGCAGAGGAAGAATTGAAGGAAATGGGAGAAGAGGACACCCTGGAAGAGATCTCGGATGATCGTTCATTGTGGAACGAAGAGGAGATCGGCAACACCTTGCCGGATCTTAATCGCTGGGATGATATGGTCAAAGACCTGCTCCCGGAAACGCATTCCCGTCGCAAAGAGGAATCGGTTCGTCAGGAGCCGGTTGCGGACCTGAAGGCCGTAAGGCCCAAACCGAAACCTCCGGTCGCCGAAGTCAGAAGCCCTGAGCTGGAAAAGGCGCGAATCGCTCCGGTTTCCGATAAACAGTTGCTCATGCTGATTCAGAAGTACAAAGACGCGGACAAGATCTGCGAAATCGCGCAAATGACCCTCCAGACGCTCCAGGGAAAAGTCGCCCATCTCAGCTATCTGCTGAAAAGATATATCGATGTGGAGGGCCTCTACAGGGATACCAGACCCGTGAAAATGACCCAGGAGGGGATCCTCATCCCCAAAGGCCACCTGGTCGATACCGGTTTCAAGGTCGGGGACCTGTTCAACGTCGGTTTCAAGGACAATTTCATCATCCTTGCCCGTCATCCGAAGTAGCCGA
This sequence comes from Candidatus Desulfacyla sp., assembly GCA_046484725.1. Lineage (GTDB taxonomy): Bacteria > Desulfobacterota > DSM-4660 > Desulfatiglandales > Desulfatiglandaceae > AUK324. The sequence goes on from JAWOIH010000448.1 coordinate 1,323, forward strand.
GACCCGTGTGTTTCTGGTTGCCGGTTGCTCGTTACGAAATGCCGGCTCCTTGAACTTTCAGCGTATCGAGGGCTGCTGTTTCATTGGATGCTGATGCCGGACATGGGTCTCTTCAGAAGTTTCGGCACTATCCGACCAGCGCTGAAAAAACGGCAGGGAAATCATTAAGGAGGGAAACACAATGCCGAAAATTGGAAGGTCTGCCATCTCCGTTTGTGCCCTGAAAAATGGCTCAAAATGGATCATTGTACTTGCCGGTTTGGCCCTCGGCCTGTCTGCCTGCGCCGCCATCCAGAACCAGAATGCCATGGACACGGAACGTCTGCTCGCCGCCTCGGGTTTTCAGATGCGCCTCGCCGACACACCCGACAAGCTCGATCACCTGAAGACCTTGACCCAGCGAAGGCTCGTCCCCCACCAGCACCAGGGAAAACTCTATTACGTCTACGCAGATGCCGCGGCCTGTCAATGCATCTACATAGGGAATGAACAGGCCTACCAGCGCTATCAGAAGCTTGCGCTGCAAAAGGAGATCGCACAAGAACAGCGCATGGCAGCGGAAATGAATGCGAATGCCTCCATGAACTGGGGCCTGTGGGGTCCCTGGGGCCCATGGGGCCCGGCCGGCCCGTGGGAATAGCAGCGCCTGGCGCTTTGAAAAGAGCTATCCTCTACCCTTGAAGTGCCCTCAGAAGGCCCGGGGCCGAGCCACTGCGGCCACCCCTTCGAGGGCCGGTTCTATTCGGATCTGTTCCTGCGCCTGATTTTTTCGTTGGCGTCCTTGATCGTGGCGCTCAGTTTATCGATATCCACCGGTTTCTGGAGATATGCGAAGGCCCCCAGACCCATGCAGGTTTCCCTGTCCGCCTCTGAACCATGGCCGGTGAGGATGATCACCTCTATCTCAGGATTCGTCTGCTTCACCTTTCTCAAGACCTCGATGCCGTCGATCCCGGGCATCCTGAGATCCAGGATCATCACCTCCGGCTCGTCCGTCTTAATCAATTCCAGGGCCGATTCCCCGTCATAGGCCACGGCCGAACCCATATCCCGCATCACCAACCGATCGGAGAGGGTCTCTACGAATTCACGTTCATCATCCACGAGCAGGACCTTTGACGGCATCTCGAAATCATGTTTCCGGTATATATCCGCCTGGTAGAACCCTTTTCCCACCTGGGTCGTCACCCCCTTCACCCCCGGGACCTGGCCCGCGATCTTGATGAGTTCTTCTTCGAGCCGGCTCAACATGAGAACGTGCTTATTGATCGTCAGGACCATGTGGCCTTCCTTGGCCTCCACGCCGACGGTGTGTCCTTCACTGGCCAGGCTCACCTCCACCTTGGCAGCCAGCAGAAAATCCTCCGCCGCCTTCCTCGATTGAGGAGTGTCTCGCATGACGTCTTTTCCCATAGCATCCCGTATACGGCCGATAATCGCATCCACGCCCATCTTGTCCGTGGGAAGGAGCATATCATAGAGCGAGGCATCCCAAGGGTCACTCACCTCCAGCAGTGTGTGGACCCAGGCGGCAGCCTCTTCGTCGTGTTTACGGATAAGCCTCGCCCCATCATTTTCGCCCAAGCCGCGATCCTGAATGGCCCGATCTATCCTGAAGGGTATGCCCGCAATGAGGCAGACCCGAAGCACATGACCCAACCGCTTGGGGATCAGATGAGAGACAAATCCGTCGATCACAAGGTTTCTACCTGACAGTTTTTGGGCCAGAGCCAGCTTGAGGTAGGCGACCGATCGCTCCCTTTCGTGAGTAAACTTGTTGAATACCGATGCCTTGCCGGAAAACGCCCTTTCAATTTTCTGCTGGGAAAGGCCTGAAAGTTTGCTCGCTTCGATAACAATATTGGCGTCCTTGACCAGACCATACCCCGTTTCGGAAACCAGTCCGGCCACAATGGGTTCTCCTCCGCAAAAGATGCCGCTGAATATGCTGATTGCTGTCATTTCAAACCCCTTTTCTTTTCATCGTATG